>JBNKGN010000020.1:0-18778 GCA_050289845.1 Crocinitomicaceae bacterium
TTTTTCCTTTCGGCGATTGCAACTCAAAATCGGGGGCTTTCGCTCCTTTAGCGGGAAGAGGATTCATGGAAGAGCTGGTCATCAGTGCTGCTAACAGAAATAAGAGAGCGATTCGCATGATTTTTTTCTTTTTTATGATTGTTATAACTCGTATGGTACAAGTTCAAAAGATCCGTGATCGTTCACCAGCAACAGCGCACCTTCGTTTTGATTGTCTACAAACAATTGAAACGTAAATTTTTCGTTTTCATGTTCCATGAAATACCCCAGGGAATTGCTCGCTGTGAATACGGAATTAAAAGTACCTCCCTCTCTTTGATAGCTGAATTCTATATCAATTGCCGCACCGAATTCTGGATGCAAATAACTGGAAAAATAGGATGAAGACTCGTTAATCACCAACCACGTCACTGTAGGAGCACCTTCATCTCCCAAAACGTCAAACGAACACGTATCTACACACATCCAAACACCAAAAAAATCCGCATCGGCATTCACTGATACGTAGGACTTGAAATCCGCATCCTGTGCAATGACAACACTGGTAAAAAACAGAAGGAAGATTACAAGTGTGTTTTTCATCATTTAGTTAAATAAACCGTGGAACATCGATCTCCAACAAACCGCTTATCCAATTCTTCGGATATCTGCTCCCAAATTGTTCAAACGGATGTCAATGTCCTGATACCCTCTGTCGATTTGTTCAATATTGTGGATGGTACTTTTTCCATTCGCTGACAACGCTGCAATCAACAAGGATACACCCGCGCGAATATCAGGCGAAGTCATTTGAATTCCGCGAAGGGCAGTTTGTCGATCCAATCCGATAACAGTTGCACGGTGCGGATCACACAAGATGATTTGTGCTCCCATATCGATCAACTTATCAACGAAAAACAGACGTGATTCGAACATTTTTTGATGCACGAGAACACTTCCCTTGGCTTGTGTTGCCACGACCAAAACAATCGATAACAAATCAGGTGTAAATCCTGGCCACGGGGCATCTGCGATAGTCATAATCGATCCGTCGATAAACGTTTCAATTTCGTATGAATCCTGTTTCGGGATGAACATGTCATCGCCTTGTTTTTCAATTTTAATTCCAAGTCGGCGGAAAATCGTTGGGATGATCCCTAAATTTTCCCAGCTAACATCTTTGATGGTGATTTCGGAATTCGTCATGGCCGCCAATCCGATAAACGATCCAATTTCGATCATATCGGGAAGAATGCGGTGATAACATCCATTTAATTTCTTCACTCCTTTGATGGTCAACATGTTCGAGCTAATCCCCGAAATTTTCGCTCCCATACTATTGAGCATTTTACACAACTGTTGTAAATAAGGTTCACAAGCAGCGTTATAAATGGTCGTTTCCCCTTCAGCCAAGACAGCCGCCATTAAAATATTTGCGGTTCCTGTAACAGAAGCTTCATCGAGGTGAATGTATTTTCCTTTGAGTTTTTTTCCTTCCACAGCGTAGAAGTGCTCACCTGCATCGTAATTAAACTTTGCGCCCAATTCGATCATCCCAGCAAAATGGGTATCCAATCTTCTACGACCGATTTTATCTCCGCCCGGTTTCGGAAGGTATCCTACGCCAAAACGAGCCAATAAGGGCCCAACAATCATCACAGAACCACGAAGTGAACTTGCTCTGTTTTTAAAATCTTCGGTTTGCATGTATTCGAGGTTGACCTCTTTGGCCTGGAAAATATAGGTTCCTTTTTCGACCTTCTCGATTTTCACCCCCATTGCTTGTAAAAGACCGATCAATTTGTTGACATCCACAATATCTGGAATGTTAGAGATCGTTACTTTTTCTGCTGTCAACAACGGAGCGCACAACACCTGTAATGCTTCATTTTTTGCTCCCTGTGGTATTAATTCTCCTTGTAACGGCTTACCACCGTGGATTTCAAAAGATGCCATCTATCGTCTTCTTTGTTTTTGTGGTTTTTTCTTGTTGCGGTTATTGTTGTTATTGTTTCGGCGTTGATTGTTGTTATTGTTGTTCTGAATACCAAGTGATTTCAATACCTGGTTGGTCGCCGTTAACTCTTCCGGATTCTCAATTTTCAATTGTCCATCTGAAAGTTCGAACAACTGTTCCGCGATCACTGTATTTTCTACTGCGCTATTGTTGTGTGAAAGGAATTGGCGCTTCATAAAGTTCCCCATTTTTTTGGTGAGGTACTCTTTTTCTTCTTCCGATTCCATTTCCAATGAGGTTTGCAAGATTTTCTGAGTGTATTGTCCGTAGTGTCCAAAACGAATTTTACTTTTCGGATACGGTACACGTGCAGGTTTCTCGTCCAACACTTCTTTACTTGGCATCTCGTATGGAGAATCCACGTCCAATTTGAAATCGGACATGATGAACAAATGCGTCCAGAGTTTGTGTCGGAAATCGTCTACATCGCGCAAGTGTGGGTTCAATTGCCCCATCACTTCGATGATTGCTTGTGCTGCTCGGTTACGCTCTTCTCGGTCGGCAATTTCCATTGCGTGTGCGATCATATTCTGAACGTTTCTACCGTATTCGGGAAGCAACAATCTCCCTCTGGTTGTGTTGTATTGCATATTTTTTTTCGCTTTAGAGCGGAATTATCGCCCCAATCTACTAATTTTCAAGGTGCTTCGCAAGTCCGTTGTCATAAAGATTTTTCGCTTCTTCAATAAACCCGAAGTGTTCGTCGTCAATCATCATCTTTCCTTTGGTCACGTGGCCTAGTAAAGTGAAGCTTACGCCCGAATTCATCATTGCTTCAATAAACGCATCTTCTTGATCTTCGTTCACTGTTACGACTGCACGTCCTTGTCCTTCTCCGAACAAGAAAGCATCTTCTCTTACTTCTGAATCTGTTACGATATCGAACCCAAGGCTGTTTGGCATTCCCATTTCTGTTAACGTCACAAACAATCCACCATCGGCAACATCATGTGCAGCATTGATCAATTGATTGTTGATCAATGCTTTCAACACCTGGTGCATTTCGTATTCTTCTTCCAAATTGAAATACGGTGCAGGAGATGCTTTAATTCCGTGGTACGACGCCAAATATTCTGAAGACGAAATATCGTTATGCGATTGTCCCAAAACGAAGATCAAGTCCCCTTTGGATTTGAAATCGAGCGTCATCACTTTTGACTTATCATGTACCACCCCAATCATTCCGATGGTCGGTGTTGGGAATACGGGAACTTCAACACCATTGATGGATGTTTGATTGTAGAAAGAAACATTTCCACCTGTTACTGGCGTCGCGAACTTACGACAAGCCGCTGACATTCCTTTGATTGCTCCGACGAATTGCCAGTATGATTCTGGGTTGTATGGATTTCCAAAGTTCAAACAGTTGGTAATTGCACTTGGATCTCCTCCCGCACATGTGATATTACGTGCCGCTTCTGACACTGCAATCATCGTTCCTACTTCTGGATCGGCGTTTACGTAACGTGAATTACAATCCACTGTCATTGCCAACGCGCGATTGGTTCCTTTGATATTAACCACCCCAGCATCTGACGGGCGATTGGTCACCATATTTTTGGTTCCTACCATTGAATCGTACTGTTCGTAGACCCAACGTTTGGAAGCAATATTTGGATGTTGTAAAAGGCTAAATCCTACTTCACGTAAGTCTTCTGGCTGTTTTACATCATCAATGTTAAATTTCTTGAATTCTTGATAGTACGCTGGTTCTTTGTACTCTCGTTGGTAAACAGGTGCTCCACCTCCAAGTACTAATGATTCTGCAGGAACATCTCCTACGATTTCACCGTTCATGAAATAGCGAACACGTCCACCTTCTGTTACCACACCGATTTCCTCTGCGTGAAGATCCCACTTGTCAAAAATATTTTTTACGACACTTTCTTTTCCTTTTTGAACCACGACCAACATACGTTCTTGCGATTCAGAAAGTAAGATCTCATAAGGAAGCATGTTTTCCTGACGTGTTGGTACTTTGTCCAAATGAATGTCCATTCCGACATTTTCTCCCGCTGCACTCATCTCACACGTCGAACAAGTAATCCCAGCAGCTCCCATATCTTGCATTCCAACGATTGCATCCGTATCTGCCAGTTCCATTGTCGCTTCTAACAACAATTTTTCCATAAACGGATCCCCAACTTGTACGGATGGAAGGTCGTTTGCCGAATCTTCAGTAATATCTTTGGAAGCAAATGCCGCACCTGCGATTCCGTCTTTACCTGTGGAAGAACCCACAATAAATACAGGGTTTCCTGGTCCTGCCGATGTTGCAGAAATCATTTTCTTCGGATCAATAATGCCCGCAGAGAATGCATTTACCAATGGATTGGTATTGTAAGAATCATCAAAGAAAACTTCTCCTCCAACGATTGGAATACCGAAAGAGTTTCCGTAATCACCAATTCCTTTTACGACACCTTTCACCAACCATTTTGTACGGTCTTTTTCGATGTTACCAAATCGCAGCGAGTTCAATTGTGCAATAGGACGCGCCCCCATGGTAAAAATATCGCGGTTAATCCCTCCTACTCCAGTAGCGGCTCCTTGGTATGGCTCCAAAGCACTCGGGTGATTGTGTGATTCAATTTTAAACACGCAACCGATCCCTTCACCCAAATCAACCAAACCAGCGTTTTCTTCTCCCGCTTTCACGAGCATGTGCGGTCCATCTTTTGGCAATTGTTTCAACCAGAAAATGGAGTTTTTGTAGGAGCAGTGCTCTGACCACATCACCGAGTACACGGCGGTTTCTGTAAAGTTTGGGGTTCTACCGAGAATCCCTTTGATCATTTCAAATTCATCCTCACGCAATCCCAATTCGACTGCCTGTTCTACCGTTGCAACTTGCTGTGTTGTACTTTCCATAAGATTTTTACTGTGCTGCAAAAATAAGCATAAATCTAGACGGGCGATAGCAAAATCGAGGAGTTTATTCACCAGTTTTTCACAGTTGAGTCCTTGTCTTTTCTTCCAATTTCGAGTTCCGCGATCTTGTCGCATGGGAGTTTCCCAAATTTTCAATTAAATCATTATCTTCGCAGCACTAATTTCAAGATTATTATGAGTTACGATATTATAGTTGTAGGAAGTGGTCCAGGTGGTTATGTTACTGCCATTCGTGCATCACAATTGGGTCTTAAAACGGCCGTTGTTGAACGTGAATCTCTTGGAGGGATTTGTTTGAACTGGGGGTGTATCCCAACGAAAGCCTTGTTAAAAAGTGCTCAAGTGTTCGAATATATCTCGCATGCGAGCGACTATGGTATTACTGTTAAGGATAGTGACGCTGATTTCGGTGCAATGGTCACAAGAAGTCGCGATGTTGCAGGTGGAATGAGTAAAGGTGTTCAATTTCTGATGAAAAAGAACAAGATCGATGTCCTTATGGGAACAGGGGTTATTAAAGCTGGTAAAAAGGTGGAAGTAACGGATGACAAAGGAAAGAAAACAGAATATTCTGCGACCAAAGGAGTGATTATCGCTACAGGCGCTCGTTCTCGTCAATTACCAAACCTTCCACAAGATGGAAAGAAAGTGATTGGATATCGCGAAGCCATGACTTTGGAAAAACAACCGAAAAAATTGGTCGTTGTTGGATCTGGTGCCATTGGTGTTGAGTTTGCTTATTTCTACAATGCAATTGGTACTGAAGTAACCATTGTAGAGTACTTGCCAAATATCGTTCCTGTGGAAGACGTGGATGTATCGAAAGAACTTTCAAAAAACTTCAAAAAAGCAGGAATCAAAGTAATGACAGAATCGAGTGTTGAAAGTGTTGACACGAAAGGGGCTGGATGTGTTGTTACTGTGAAAACGAAAAAAGGCGAAGAAAAAATTGAATGCGATGTTGTTCTTTCCGCTGTAGGAATTGAAGCGAACATTGAAAATATTGGATTGGAACAAGTTGGTATCGTGACAGATCGCGGTCGCATCATTGTGAATGATTTCTACCAAACAAACATTCCTGGATACTACGCAATTGGAGACGTACTTCCTACGCAAGCTTTGGCACACGTTGCCTCTGCGGAAGGAATTATCTGTGTTGAGAAAATCGCAGGACACCACCCAGAACCGTTGGATTACGGAAATATCCCTGGATGTACGTATTGCTCTCCTGAAATCGCTTCTGTAGGTATGACTGAAGCAGCGGCGAAGGAAGCTGGATATGAGGTAAAAGTTGGAAAATTCCCGTTCTCCGCTTCGGGTAAAGCAAGTGCCGCTGGAGCGAAAGAAGGTTTTGTAAAATTGATCTTTGACGCGAAATACGGTGAGTTACTCGGTGGTCACATGATTGGAGCCAATGTTACTGAGATGATTGCAGAGATCGTGGCTGTTCGTAAATTAGAAGTTACAGGAGAAACGTTGATCAAAACGGTTCACCCGCATCCAACGATGTCGGAAGCTGTAATGGAAGCTGCAGCAGCGGCATACGACGAAGTGATCCACTTGTAAGAAAACGCAATAAATTAAAAAAGGCGGTGATTTGAAATCACCGCCTTTTTTTTGTCTGTAATCAACGACTATTCGAGAATCACTTTTTGGGCACTCCGAAGTAATTTGCCACTTTATGCGGATATCCCGTTAAAAACTTGTACCGTGTTGTAACTACGATGGACGTATCTGCTGTTCCTGCAGGCCAACTCCCACCAAAACTTAGTGGGGCATCAACCAGAGTTGCACTAGTCCAAGTTCATATACGGTGCAGATTCCATACATGTGTACATACGTTTTTGTGACGCCTCTTTCCGTAAAAATGGTTACGAAAACGTACTTTTGAATATGCGAGTCTCCATCCTAATGCCTGTTAAAAATGCTGTCAAATGGCTTCCTGATACCATCGCGTCTATTTTAAACCAAACATTTCGTGACTGGGAATTAATTGCCGTGGACGATGGTTCCACAGACGATTCTATCGCTTTGATCTCCGCCTTTAACGATCCTCGGATATGTGTTATCCAAAACGAAGGAACGGGAATTATTCCGGCGCTACAAACGGGACTAAAACGTGCGCAAGGCATCTACATTACCCGCATGGATGCTGACGACAGGATGCCTGTGGAAAAATTGGCGCGCTTAACCGAACTTCTTAAAGGAACTGAAAAACGAACTATCGCTACGGGACTTGTTCAGTATTTTAGTGATTCTGTCGTTTCAGAAGGATATCAGAAATACGCGTTTTGGCTCAACGAAAGATGTCTCCATGGCGATCATTACGATCATATTTTCCGTGAATGCGTCATCGCTTCTCCCAATTGGATGGCACATCGGGAAACACTGATTGAAGATCGAATTTTTGAGGTTTTGAATTATCCTGAAGACTACGACATGGTGTTTCATTGGCGAACGAAAGGGTATCGAATTATCGCTTCGTCAGAAATAACCCATTTCTGGCGGGAACACGCGGAACGTACATCAAGAAATTCGGAGATCTATGACCAGGATTCCTTTTTTCGGTTAAAACTCGCGTGGTTTCGCAAAACAGAACTCCAACAACATTCTTTGGCGGTATTTGGTGCGGGTCCAAAAGGAAAAGCAGTTGTTCGAAATCTTGCGGGCTTTGCATCTATCCAATGGTATGATCTGCAACACGAACGCTACAATACGGGCATCATGGGGTTTGAAATCCTTCCGCCAGAAACGTGTCGCGAGGACCTACTGCTTGTTGCTGTGTATCCCGAAAAACGGGAACCTCTTGAAGCCTATTTACTCCAACTCGGTTATCAGATAGGGAAAAATGCCTGGTACGTCTGACTATTTTGAGCCAATTCCAACTTTAATTCCAGCATTGAAAAGATAACGCGCTCCCGTGCTGTAAATTTCATTCCAACGGTACTGCCAAGTGTTGTCTTGATAATATTGTTCCAGTTCCCAATTCGTTTCTGTGCGCATTCCAATTCCGACACCTGCATACATATCAATCGCGAAAGTTTCAGAAGTCCAGACCTGGTATCCAAAATTAAACAAGAAGTTCGCGTTGCTTTGATTTCCGCTTTGTGTTCCTGGCACGAATTCAGAAAAATCCTGCACTTTGTGATTGAAAAGCTTGTAGCGGAATTGCGGTGAAACATAGAATCGATTCAAAGCTTCTGTCTCATCCAACGGATAATAGCGATATGCCACGCCGAATACAATTCCCATCCCGCTAAGTTCTCCAACAGCAGGTTCGAAACTATTGCCAACGTGCGATGTCAAACCGAAACCGATTTTAGAAATAGTTGGGCCGAGTTCCAGATCAAAACTTCCTTTCAATCCGACCTGACGTTCGTAACCAAATAGAATTTCTCCACCGAGCAGGTTCAAAGGTGCAAACTTGAACACTTGAATATTGTCGTTGTATCGAATACTTCGTTGCGGTTTCACTGAACGTAGATTGCTACGATCAATAATAATCACTTCTTCTTGTCCAAAACTGGCAAATGCCATGACAACGGTTACGATTGCTGCTACAATTTTCATAAAATGGTTTTGTTTTACCCTTTGACGGATAGTTGTGGTTATTGGTTGGAAAATTACACAACAATCATGGAAGATTTGCCAGAAAAATGACCTTTTTCAAAATGGAAATCAATACGCCCCAGTTGAATACCTGCCCAACCTACTTGATTCACCAGGACGGTTTTACCTTCACTATTCAATTCTTCCACGGGTTTTTCTAAAAAAGTATGAGTATGACCACCAATAATGAGGTGAATATCTTTTGTTTTTCGTGCGAGGTGCAAATCAGAGATCCGATCGGCGTCATCGTAGGTATACCCTAAATGGGATAGACAAATAATCAAATCGCACCCTTCTTTCTTTAACGCTTTCGCCCGATCATTGGCAATCTCAATGGGATCGAGATACACGGTTTCCCCGAACTTATCGTCGGGAACCAGGCCTTCTAATTCGACGCCAACACCAAAAACACCGACTTTAATCGGACCTTTTTGAAGAATTGTATAATCTTCTGTGTGCCCGTCAATGGGAGTATTCGTGAAATCGTAATTGGAACAAACGAACGGAAACTTCGCGTATTCTTTGGCTTTGACAAACCCTTCCATGCCACCATCAAAATCATGATTCCCCATGGTCGCGACGTCATACCCGAGTTTGTCCATCAGTTTCATCTCTAACACGCCGTGAAACATATTAAAGTAAGGTGTTCCTTGAAAGATATCTCCAGCATCCAAAAGGAGGACATTTTCTTCTTCCTCTCGAATTTTTTGAATCATTTCAAAACGTCGGGCGACACCTCCTTTCCCAGGATATTTGGCGTGGTTCTCTGGAAAAGGATCAATGTTTGAATGCGTATCATTGGTATGTAAAATCGTCAAAGTAGTGTATGGATTCCCATCCACATACTGATCTAAGGTCCCTGCGAAAAGCGATGGTCCTACCAGTGCACCGCCAGTAAGCAAAGCCGTATTCCGTAAAAACATTCTTCTTTCCATCAGAACTGCATTCGAGGTTGATTGTCAAAAATCAATGTGTCTTGTTCTTTCGCTTGTTGTAACATTGCATCGCGCATTAAGACGCCTGCATATTCGGTGCGAATCTTTTTTTCAAAAAAGGTCATTTTGTCGCCTCCATTCATCAAATAGTCTGAGGTAATAACCCAAAAAGTGGTCGCATTTTCTAATGGTGCGTCGAAGGTAAAAGTATCTCCTTGAAGGGATGCCCCTGCTATTGGTTCGCCTCCTGTTGCTTTCAGGTATGTTATAATATCCGACAATGATTCGATCGGCATTTCCACCCAAACGACTTCATTATCGAAGGGCATTAACTTGTAAATATCACCTACTGTGACCGCTCCTTGACTCAGCGGATTTCGCAAACCTCCGACATTTAACAAGCAAAATGCAGGTGTTCTTTCTTCCAAAGTCGTCTGCTGAAGAAAAATGGCATCGGCGGCCCAGTTATTCAAAGCGCCATGTGGCCTTCCTTTAACGAAATCATGCGACGCATACGCGATTACTTCATTCATCTCGGCATTCATCTCCGATCGATACGGAGCAATGAGACTATCAAGTCCCGCATTCGTCCCTGCGCTTTCATTTATTTCAAGCTGTTGGGACTGAACGGTTATTTCGTAAACGTCAGAGCAGGCTATTAAGCCTGCTCCGAGTAATAATGCTATGAAAAACTTTGAGATCACTCAAAAATCACTTTTCGTTGTGTTTCTCCCAATTCCGTTGTTACACGCACGAGGTAACTTCCCGCCTCAAACTGTGCAGCATTTAACGTTACGACACCTGCATTTAAATCACTTGCCGAAGCAACAACACGACCTTGCATGTCAATCAATTCGTACCCTGTAATCTGTGTTCCATTTACCTGGATGTACACTTGCTCTTTTGCTGGAAGTGGATACACCACGAAATTATTATCCAATTGCTCCTGAATACTCAATCCGCAATTTGTCGCATCATAAACGAAATTGTCGAAATCAATGTAACACACAAAATCAACAGAGTCAATGTATGGATTTCTGTTCCCTTGAAGATCAAAAATATACTCTTGACGTGCAATCTCATAATTATCTGGCAAATCGTTATAATGCCATGTTTTCAACAAATCTTCTACTTGTTTGTCTGAGTCAACATCTCCTGTCAATGGGAAACCATAGGCGGTCACCATATAGAAGATCGAACGCGCAGCATTTCCTTTGTGGCTGTCACGTGGCTCGTAAACCAATTGTGTTCCCATGTATCCAACACTTCCTTCCAAGTAATTGAAAACAGTATTTCCATCAATTTCACCCAAAGGTAAGTTACTTCGTGGCGTGTTGGCTTGACTTAGGTTCGCTGGGTACAGGTTGTGTTGATCCGTATATTCTGGTTCTTCCGGACTGTCTGCTGGCCAAGTTGGCATCCATGAATGCGCAAACGTGTGCTCACGGCTATAACCTGTTGCTGTCCAATCGAATGGATCATCAAATACGAAACGTTCTCCTGAATAAACACATTCTACGAAAGACTGACCGTTTGTTGTATCACGAATTTCAAACTCCGTCATCATTGTTTGCTTGTACAAGAAATAGCTGATTTGCGTGTGAGGGTTGATCAATGCTTCCAAATCGGTATGCAATGTTGGAGAAGCAGAGGTGATGGAACCATAATAATTCCCGATGTTTTCTCCCGTACTAGAAGCATTTCCTGTTGCAGGTGCGGTTGTTTGATAATTTTCAAACCCACCAGAACCATTAAACGCATATACCGCAAAATAGTAATCCTGGTTAGCACGAACGCCGCGTGGTGTGAACGATGTTCCAGCTCCCACATAAGCTACACGTGCATCTCCCACAACGTCCCCACGTAAATAGGTTGTTCCGTCAACGGGCACTCCTGTAATCGCACTTCCGTTTTTCCAAAGCACCAAGTATTTCGAAGCACCTGTACCTGCATTGTATTGACCTCCTAGCGTGTAAGCTTTCAATAAAGGGAATGTCAATCCAGATGGATTTGCCGATGGCTCTGTAGCTAAGTTGTCTGTTCCCACACCTTCCAAATTAATAATGTAAGGGTTTTCGTCTGCGTCGTTAGACCCGATTTGAATCGTAGCGAAGTGTGAACCAACATGTGAAGGTGAGTACGTAATTGTAAATGCTTGAGAAGATCCACCAGCAATCGTTGCTGCACCTATGTTCGAGCTAAAATCAGCCGCATCTGCTCCCGTAAAAGTCGCTCCGGACACCAAAAGATCTGTAGCTCCTGAATTTTCAATGGTCACAGGAATCGACGTTGCATTTCCAACGAAGTAATCATTCGTGTGCAATACTGTCGACCCATTCAACAAAACGTTAATTTCATACGCTGGCGCAACATACGCTTCAATATCTGCAGTGTAACGCGGAACGATTTGGTAATTCGTATTGAATTGACCTACCAGTCCTCTAATAGTAACGGGTCCCGTTGGGATCGCTGTACCAACAAGGCTAATCCCGTTATTGATCCGTACGTCTAAGGTATTGGTACCATCCGTAATTTGATACGTAGTATTTCCAGAAAAGCTTCCTGTTTGTATGAAGGTGACATTTTGGATTTCAACCAACTCTGACTCCAATGTTTCATTCGCTGAAAGAATTGGAATTTGCAAGGGCGCTGGTGGGTTTACCGCTTGATTGTGAATCACAACATTTGTAACGATAGATATTTCCAACAATCCGGAAAACTCCGTCAATGGACCTGTAACGGTAATTGAATCTCCTTCAGAAACACCAGTGATTGGTCCTCCGTAAGCTGCGATTCCCGCTGTTCCATCTTGCATGTAGCGAATACTTCCCAATTCAGAACCATTGGTCGCGATTCCACTAACAGTCACCGTTTGTCCTAGACCATAGGTGCGTGCATCTGCGATATCCGTCTGACCAAATGCTGTCAAATTCCCCGCAATTGCTGCAATTAATACAATTATTTTTCTCATAACTTATTTAAAATGGACCTGTGTCCTTATTTACAATTAAAACTGAAAGCCTAGAGCTAGATTAAACTGAAGTCCCTGTCCGACAAATACACCTGCTGAGTTGACGGAGAAATCCGTTCCGTATTGGTTCGTTCTCGCATCTGAGATGTACAAAGAGTTCAACGCGTTAAATACATTCGCTCGAAGATTTAAGCTGCTATTATCAAATTTGAATCGGTATCCTGCGTGCACACTCATTAGACCGTACGAAGGAATTCTCCATGACTCAGTTCCTCCGTTTGGTCCTGTCAAACTGAAAGGATCAAAATTACTGTAGTAGCGATCGAAGAACGTATATTTCACTTTGATATAGGCATTTCGAATAAATTCATACCGCACGCTTGCCGCATAAGTGGATTGTGCCGCATCTCCTACGTGAACACCTTTCGCATCGAACTCGTAAATGGTTCCAAGTACATCCACTTGCTCTGTTGATTGCCATGTCCAGTCACCGATACTCACCATTCCTTCTACACTTATTTTTTTCGTGATATCGTATACCGCATCGACTTCAACTCCCATGTGCAATGCGTCCATTCCGTTTACATTCGCACGTACCATTTCAGTTGGATCTAACGGATCTGGAACAGAAACTCCGAATGGGAAAGGTTTGTTTTTCCAAACGGTATAATAGCCATTCGCATTGATACTGAATTTCTTGCTGTGGAAACCATATCCTAATTCGAATGCAAGGATTTTTTCATTCAAGATCTCTACAAAGAAGGTGTTTGTATTATTATCAATAACGTTGCTGTATTGTGGGGTACGATCCAAATAACCAACATTCAAGAAGATATTTGATTTTTCAGTAACGTTATAATTGGCACCTGCTTTAAACGTTCCCCCAATGCGCCACTCCCAACCGGTATCATCATAGTGTACACCTTCAGACTCTGAATTGTACGTTTGACCGTTGTAAGTGATCGTATCACCAAAACCGAAGAAGAGCGTTGTATCACCCAAATCCAATTCACGCTTGTTAAAGTAATCCACCCCGCGATATCCGTTGGTCACTCCTGATACGTTAACGAAAGCATTCCACTGTCCTTTGGAAAATTCTACCTGTCCAAATCCACCGCCCCATTGCACAAATCCGTCTCTGTGATTTTGGTATGGCAAACGTGCAATTTTATCACCTACGACTTTCATTGGAGTTTCTGCATTCATATTCGCAGCATTCACAAAATAGTCGCCACCGAGTAGATCCGTAATTTCCACGTAATGCTCTCCTTTGTACCAGCGGTAATCAAGTCCACCAGCAATTTTCCAATATTGTGAAAGTTTGTAATCAAATTGTGAAATTCCACCAATCCAAATATGATTGTTCATTGCTGCCGATTGCACTTGTGAAGACTTCAAAAGGTAAGGATCGTATAGTGCATCTGTCGTCGGATATTCCTGTCCTCCAAAGACTTTTACCTGATTGTTGCGAATAATCTGATCCCAATCGACCAATCCGTCTTCATCGCGAATAATCGTCGACCCTGAATTAAAATAGCGTTCTCCACCACCACGTCCGATAGAAACGTATGCAATATTTGACCAGGATAACTTTTCGTTTACTTTCCAGAAATCTTTCAAAGTGATTTGTGGTTTGTGGTAGAAATTACGGCGTTCTGCTTTCGCCATGCGTTTGCCGTTCTCGTTGGTTACATATCCCCAGTGTTCGTTGTAACGAATTCCGTAATCCATGCGTGCAGAATCGAATTGCGTTACTCCTAAAGATTGTGCGTATTGTGAATCCCAATATTCTACTTGTTGATTGTAGCTGCGTTGTCCGTGTTGTTGAGGCGCACCAAATCCGCTTAACGAAAGTACGTGATCTCCCATGCGTTTCTGTACTTTTCCGTAGTAGAAACCTCCTTGGGTGAAAAGTCCATCAACCCAGCCATTGCCTTGTTTGTAAGATCCTGAAAACAGGAATCCCCAACCATTTTTGAGCGTACCAGACTTATAGGCAAACGACGTTCGCAAAAACGTTCCTGTCCCATATTCCTGAAGCACGCTAATTTCTCTCTTACCTCCTGTATTTCGGGTAAGTATGTTCATTGTTCCTCCAACGGATGGCATCGCCAATTTTGTCGCCCCCAATCCGCGTTGTACTTGAATTTGTGATGTGATGGCATCAAGTCCGAACCAATTGGACCAATAGACCCAACCATTCTCCATGTCATTTACCGGCACTCCATCAATTAATACGCCGACATTTCGTTGATCAAATCCACGAATCGTAATTCGCGCGTCACCGTCACCTCCCCCTTGTTGCGTGGCGTGCACCCCTGGTTTTGAATTTAAAACCATAGGTAAGTCTTGCGATCCTAATTCTTCTTGTATTTCTTTAGCGGACATTGTCGTAGCGGCAACAGGCGTTTCACGATCTTTCGCAAGGTTTCCGATGACATTCACTTCTTCCAAGTCCTGACTTCCGCCCAAAACGATATCTCGCGTTACCATTGCCTGATCCACAACCAACTCTATAGTCAATGTATCAAACGAGAGCATAGATACTGTTCCCGTGTAGGTTCCGAAATCGACATTTTGAATCGTATAATTCCCATCGAAATCTGAAATTGCACGGTATTTTGACGAGAAAACAATTTTAGCTCCGACAACTGCTTGATTGGTCACGTTATCAGTAACCTTTCCTTTAATAGTCGCTGTTTGTGCATTGACATTGCAAAACAAGAGGGAAACAAGAGCAACAAGAAATAGTTTCATTGGACTTAAAAATAAGATCTCCGACACAAGGCCGGAGATCAATAAAAGAATAAGTTATTTAACGATTACGCGACGTGTCACAGAAGTTCCGTCTTGTGCGGTCAACTTCACGAAATAAACACCACGACGATCAGAGAAATCGAAAGTCTTTGAAGACTCATAGTTGTTTGTCACATTCATTACGGATTGTCCCAAAGAATTGACAACTTCAATAGTACGATAATCCGAAATGTTGTTCACCGTAAACGTTCCTTTCGTTGGATTCGGTGCGATAACTACATTTGCTTGATTGGCGATTGTTTCCACTCCTACCAAACAGTTACATGTGTGCGAACCAAGTGAAGACCAGTTTCCTTGTGTTGTACCGTTAACGTCGATAACTGCAGGAATTGAGTCATACTCTCCTAATGGATCAAAGAAAGAGATTGTTGGATTGACTTCTCCTTTCAATACAGAAGGTTTACGAATCAACGAGTGATCTTTCGTTACATTTACCCCCAAGTCATTGTTGTAAGGGAAATCTGTAGACCAACCTGTTCCAGGACCTGGATCTTCACCAATCTTTCCGAAGATGTCAATGATTTGCGCATTCGCAATGTCTGATGGTGTTCCTTTGTACAACACTACAGCGTCATTTCCATTCCAATAAAATGCATTTGAGACATTATAATCTGGACAGTAAAAACCATCCGCACGTACTTGAAGTGAATCCCAAACAGGAGCTTCTTGTCCTGTCCCTGCAGTATCCAATTTTTCAATAACGGCAACATACACATCGTATGGAGC
Source organism: Crocinitomicaceae bacterium (assembly GCA_050289845.1). Lineage (GTDB taxonomy): Bacteria > Bacteroidota > Bacteroidia > Flavobacteriales_D > Crocinitomicaceae > UBA4466. Next base: position 15,947 of record JBNKGN010000020.1, read on the forward strand.
AATCGAACCTGTCAACTGCACAGCGTTTGAAGCCGTTGCTGACGTCGCACCGTTCGAGTAACGTACCACCATGTACTGGCTTAAGTCAACCGTAGAAGTTGTCGGATTATAAATTTCTAACGCTTTGTTGTTTGACCAACCCTCAACGTATTCTGAGATAAAAATTTCGGAACAGTCTTGTGCTGAAGCTGTAGCTCCAATAAAGATAGTACCCAAGGCAAGTAATGTTCTTTTCATGATGAAAACGATTTATATGTGTTAAGATTTTCCAGTAATAGGGACGAACAAATGCGCGCAAACGATGGGTTCGTTTGGTAGCTTGTAGTAGAGACATCTTGAAAGAAAAGGCTTCTTAGATGTTGATACCTGCATTAGTTCATTGTCCAATCATTACACAACATCGTGGTTTCAATCATAGGTGATATCAAGGAGAACACGACGCTGATACGGTGCAAAGGTATGACAAAAACTCGTTTGGAAGAATAATTAATTATTAACAAAGGGTTAATGTTTTTCACCGTTTGGATGCATCAGGTAGAAACATTGCTTATTTTTAAACCTTCTAATTAAGTCTTAAAGAATGAAATTTATTACGCTTTTACTTTTTGTGTTGACCTTCGGGATGGTTCTCGGTCAAAATGAATCCATTACAGTCGAAAAGATTTGGAAAGACTACGAATTTGTACCAAAATCCGTTCAGGGATTCCGCTCCATGAATGACGGAAATTATTTTTCGAAAATCACCGTTACGGATGCTGGAACAGCAGTCACCAAACATGAATTCGCAGATTACAATGGTTCAGGCGTTGAAATAATCCCCGCAAAACTGTTAAAAGACATCGGAATTGATGACTACAGTTTTAACGCTGACGAAACAAAAGCCTTAATTACAACAGACACCAAAAGTATTTACCGTCGTAGTTATGCCGCCAACTATTACTTAATCGATCTAAAAACAGAAGAAGTACAACCTTTAGATGAAACCCGTCAACCGCAAACACTTGCCGAATATTCGCCCGACGGCACAAAAGTTTCGTACATCTATAAGAACAATCTTTACGTGAAAGATATCGCTTCTGGAAAAGTTACACAACTCACGAAGGACGGCATGCAGAATAAAATCATTAATGGAACAACGGATTGGGTCTACGAGGAAGAATTCGGCATTACAAAAGGCTACGCGTGGTCTCCTGACAGTAAATGGATTGCCTTCCTGCGTTTTGATGAGTCTGCTGTGAAAGAGTTCTCAATGGAATTTTTCAACGACCTCTACCCTTCCTTGTACACATTTAAGTATCCAAAAGCAGGTGAAGACAATTCAAAAGTAAGCGCACATCTGATCGCCGCAAAAGGAGGAAAAGCAAAAACAATTGACTTAGGAGCCTATGAATACATTCCGCGTTTGCAATGGTCGGGATCAGAAAACAAATTGGTTATTCAGACATTAAACCGTCACCAAAATGAATTGAAATATCACTTAATTTCTCTAAACAAGAAAAAATTTACGTCAAAAGTGTTTTACACAGAAACTTCAAAAACGTACGTAGATATTGACGACAATTTGTTGATTTTGGATGATGGAAATACCATTCTTCGCACGAGTGAACAAGACGGATTCAACCATATTTACGCACTAACTTTCGATGGCACGTCCAAAGCAATTACCTCGGGAAGTTGGGACGTGATTGAATGCTTCGGAATAGATGCCGACCATTTTGTCTACTATTCATCTGCGGAATCAGGTGCCATTCACAAGTCTATCTATAAAATAAAAATGGATGGTAGTTCGAAAACACGCATCTCCTCTGAGTTTGGAACAACCGACGCAGAATTCTCGAACGGCATGAAATACTTCATCAAGACGTACTCAACAGCAAACGTAGCACCGATCTTCTCACTTTGCAACAATGAAGGTAAAGAATTAGAAGTGCTGGAAAATAACGCTGCATTTATGGAGAACCTCGCCGAATACAACGTCGCTACGAAAGAATTTATGACGTTCAAAGGTTACGAAATGGAATTAAATGGCTGGATCATGAAACCAAAAGACTTCGATCCTTCCAAAAAATATCCGGTCTACATCAACATTTATGGTGGTCCTGGAGCCAACACCGTTTCTGATTCCTGGGGAGGCTTTAACCACATGTACCATTTACTGCTTGCGCAAAGTGGCTACATTGTTGTTTCAGTGGATCCAAGAGGAACCATGTATCGTGGAGCCGCATTCAAAAAAAGCACTTATTTGCAATTGGGAAAATTGGAAACAGAAGACTTTATCGCTGTTGCAAAAGAGCTGCAATCTCTCTCTTTTGTGGACCCAAATCGCATCGGAATTATGGGGTGGAGTTACGGTGGATTTATGACTTCTTTAGCAATGACAAAAGGTGCCGAAACATTTAAGATGGGAATCGCGGTTGCTCCTGTAACCAACTGGCGTTATTATGACAATATTTACACCGAACGCTTCATGCGAACTCCAGCAGAAAATGCTAGTGGTTACGACGACAATTCACCGATCAATCACGTGGACAAATTGAAAGGAAAATACTTATTAATCCACGGTTCTGGTGATGACAACGTACACTATCAAAACACGATGGAAATGATCAATGAACTGGTAAAGAAGAACAAGCAATTTGATTTGTTCATATATCCAAATAAAAACCATGGAATTTATGGTGGGAATACGCGCAACCATCTATTCCAAATGATGTACGATTACACATTAAAAAATCTGTAAAAAAAAGAACATTTTAACGGTTCGCTTGATAGAAATAAAATGTTGTAGTATCTTAGGCGACCGATAAGGAAATCATTAAACTGTATTTAAAT
>JBNKGN010000021.1:0-18454 GCA_050289845.1 Crocinitomicaceae bacterium
TCAATTTAGAATATTGCCAAAGATTGTTGTTGTCTCCAGTGTACGAAGCATTCGAATAAATGGAAGAATCCAGAGTATTGAAAGTAGACGAGCCGAAATTGTAATTATTTCTATAATTCGAACCGAAATATCCGTTTAATGAAAACTTCTTCTTTTTGACATTCAAACCGAGATTCATCCCTGCTTCAGGTCGTTTTTGCGTATTCATCCCACCGTCAGCCCGGATGTGCGCCCGATATCCTTGCAAAGAAAAATTATTCGTGAAAACTTCAATCACACCGTTTCCACTTCCTTGTGCGCGGTACTTTGCGGATGGATTGGTAATGATATCAATTTTATCTACCTCGCTCGCAGGAATAGCCTTGAGTTCGTCGTTGGAAATAATAGGTTGACGATCGACTAAAATCAACGGAACTCCACGACCAATAATTTCGATGCTTTCATCGTCGGGAGAGGACAATTTCGGTGATGCTTTCAAAATATCGAAGAGCGTGTTCAATTCTTCCAGTGTGGTTCCCTTTACATTCACGGAAAGTCCTTCCATTGTACGAACAAACACTGGTTTTTCGTAGGTCACTTTCACTTCATCAAGGGTCATATCAGTCAACAAACGGATTGGTTCTAATACAATCGCTGTTTCGTTCACCACAAAGGAAATCATGGTATCGGCATATCCAGGGACTATCAATTTCAAGTAGAACGCATCTCCCATTTTGGCGTTGAATTGCACAGAAAATACATTGCTATCGATGTAACTGCCTTTCACAAGCGTACTATCCTCCGACGAAAAAACAAGTCCACGCCCCATACCGTCGGGAACATCTGAAGCAATAATCGTAGTTTCAAGATGTATCGTTTGGGCTATTCCGTAATAAGGAAAAAGTAGAAGAAGTAAAAGAAGAAGTTTCATTTCAGTGTTTTGAGTATCGTTTATAACCGAATCGTTCTCAAACGTAACAGGTGTAACTGTTAATTCGTGTAAACGCCGTGTAAAAAGATGCAAAAATAGACCTGCCACATACTAATTGTTCGGTTTTTAACAGTTTTAACAACTCAATAACACAGAACCGCATTCAGATTATTTAGGGCCGCGCCCATTTACCACTTTTTCGTAAATTCACCCCATGAAGGTCGTTGCCACAAATATTGGTGAAAAACGGGAAGTGAACTGGCGCGGACAAAATGTCGTGACTGGAATCTTCAAATCACCCGTAGGAGAAGGGATTTTTTTGGAATCCGAAGATGTACAGAATGACGCCGTTGTCGATCGGAAATACCATGGAGGTATTGACAAAGCCTGTTATGCCTATTCGGAAGATTACTACGACCATTGGAAACGATTGTACCCGAAAGTAGACTGGGATTTTGGCATGTTTGGTGAAAATCTAACACTTTCTAATTTTGACGAACGTTTTGTCTCAATTGGAGATACCTTCAAGGTAGGAGAAGCAATCGTACAAGTCTCCGAACCACGCCAACCCTGCTTCAAACTCAATGCTCGGTTCAATGCTAGTTCTATGGTGAAGTCATTTACCGCCTTTGGTCATTCGGGAATGTATCTCCGCGTACTTCAAAATGGATGGGTTCGTCCAGGAGATGTCTTTGAAATGATGGAAAAAGGCACGCCGCAACTGTCGGTGTATGATGTCTTCAAACTGGTAAGCAAAAAAGGAGATAACGAACTCTTGCAGATCGCACTGCAACACCCACAATTGGCGAAGTCTACCATCGAAGCACTAGGCTAAATGTACTAGCGGTAACTCGCGGCATTTCATAAAACTGTATCTTAGTCCACATATCAATAATTTCGAATTACTATGAAATCGTACCTCTTACTCTTTGTCTTCGGATTGGGTTGCACAACAACCATTTTCTCACAAGAGTTAATGACCCCTCAAAAATTAATCGAATTGAATCGCGTCTCACCGATAGGATTAAGTGATTCAGGAGATAAAATTGTCTACGCTGTTTCCAAAGTAACTGTTGCCACCAATAAAAGCGAACGTCATTATTTTACAATGGCGCTTGATGGTTCGAATGTGACCGAAATTACCGATGTTAACGCTTTTATTAAAGATTCAAAAGTATCGCCTGATGGCACCTATAAAATTTCGGCAGAAGAAGTTAAAATTCGCGATGTCAACGGAACTGACTTCTACCCAGAACTGAAGCAATCCAACATGATGATTTACAATTCGTTGAATTATCGCCATTGGGACACTTGGGAAGATGGGGCATATAGCCACGTGATGTTGGAAAAAACGGATGGTTCTAAAAAATTGGATTTGATGACCAACGAAGCGTTCGATTGCCCACAAAAACCTTTCGGAGGTGACGAGGATTACATTTGGGCTCCTGATGGAAAATCGGTGCTTTACGTAACGAAAAAATTGTTTGGAACTGAATATGCTGTAAGTACAAATACAGACATTTATCGGTACGACATCACTACAGGACAAACCACCAATCTCACGGATGCGAATGAAGGCTATGACATGGCTCCTGCTTACTCTTCTTCAGGTATTTTGGGATGGCTTCAAATGGAACACAATGGCTACGAATCAGACAAAAATGATATTGTCATAATGATCGATAACAAGCCAATGAATCTTACCGCGGCCTGGGATGGTACTGTTGGTGGATTCCATTGGAGCAACGATGCAAAGAAAATCTATTTCACTGCTGCGGTAAAAGGGACGGTACATTTGTTTGAGATTGATGTTCCGAAAAACTGGGACAAATTCAATGCAAACCCACCGATGCCAAAACAAATCACCTCTGGACAATTTGACATTCGGGGCATCGTAGGACACCAAAAAAACACAATGATTGTTGCTCGTGGCGATATGAACCAGGCAACGGAAATTTACAGCGTCGACCTGACATCGGGTGAAATGAAGCAATTGTCACACGCCAACGACCAACTGTACGCGAGTGTCAAACTTGGAAAAATCGAAAAACGCATTACAACAGCAACGGACGGCGCAGAACTACATTCTTGGGTCATTTATCCCCCAGACTTCGATCCGAACAAAAAATATCCAACATTGTTGTATTGTCAGGGAGGTCCTCAGGGCGCTTTGAGTCAATTCTATTCTTATCGCTGGAATTTCCAATTAATGGCCGCTCACGGGTATATCATTATTGCTCCCAATCGACGCGGAATGCCCGGTTACGGAGTAGAATGGAACGCGCAGATTAGTAAGGATTACGGTGGACAAAACATGGAGGATTACTTATCAGCTATTGACGATCTTTGCAAAGAATCCTATGTTGATAAAGAGCGATTGGGATGTATTGGCGCAAGTTACGGCGGATACTCTGCCTTTTATCTCGCTGCCATTCACGAAGGACGTTTCAAATCCTTTGTAGCTCACGACGGAATTTTCAACTGGAAAAGCATGTATGGAACCACAGAAGAACTATTCTTCTTGAACTGGGATTTGGGTGGACCGTATTGGGATCACAACAACAAAGATGCCTGGGCAAGCCACACGATTTTCAATCCCGCTGAGCGCGTACAAGATTGGGACACACCGATCATGATTATTCAGGGAGGTATCGATTTTCGCGTGCCTATTGGTCAGGGATTGGAAGCATTTCAGGCGGCTCAATTACAAGGAATCAAAAGTCGATTGTTGTTCTTCCCAGAAGAAAATCACTGGGTGCTGGATTATCAAAACAGTTTGATTTGGCATACAGAGTTTTATAAATGGCTCGGGGAAACCTTGTAAATGCGCATACTTATCACAGGAGCAACGGGTGCAATTGGAATGGAGATACTTCTTCAACTCCAGAAGCGAAAGCAACTATCCACCGTTTCTGTACTTGTTCGTGATTCCAAAAGAAACCGCAAAAAACTTCGGCAATTTGGATCGGAACTTACTGTCTTTTGGGGCGATGTCACCGATCCGACATCCTTAATTGGTGCATGTAAAGCGCAAGATGTCGTATTTCATTTGGCAGGCATCATCCCACCTGACGCGGAAAAATTTCCAGATAGCTGTTATGCCGTTAATGTGGAAGGCACACGCCATTTGATCCGTACACTGGAAACGCATGCTCCGAACGCACACTTAATTTTTAGCTCATCGGTGGTCGTTTATGGCGATCGCTTGAAGCAACCCAATATTCGTGTGAACGACCGTTTAGAAACAACGCAAAACGACGCCTACGGATTTTCGAAAATTGCCGCAGAAAAAATCATTCAAGAAAGTTCACTTCATTGGACGATTCTTCGCTTGAGTGCCATTATGGGAATCGGAAACCACAAAATGTCGCCCATTATGTTTCACGTCCCCCTGGAAACGCCAATGGAAATTGCGACAGTTAATGATACCGCACGTGCATTTGTACATGTGCCCGATCAGCTCAAGTTACTCCGCAATCAAATCTTCAACTTGGGAGGAGGCGCCCAATGCCGTATTCGCTACCGAGATTTCTTAGAACGCGCTTTCTCAGCATTCGGATTGGGACCCGTTAACTTTCCCGAACACACCTTCGCACGACAAAATTTTCATTGTGGTTATTACGTGGACGGCGATGCACTTGAGGAAATCCTTCATTTTCGTCGAGACACTATCGATAGCTATTTTCAGCAATTCAGGCGCTCTGTTCCCACGATTCAACGCATAGTTACGCGTCCTTTTGCGGGGATCATTAAATGGTTTTTAGCGCGAATGTCGGAACCATTGCAAGCCTACAAATCGCAGAATCAAGAGCGGGTTACTCACTTTTTTGGAAAACGCAACACATGATAGCCAACTATTTCAACGAATTAAATTACCTCTGGATAGCCGTGGCTGTCGTTACTTTTTTGGCACTTGTTATTTTTAAAATCAGGGCCCCTTACGGTCGTCATACCACTTCGGATTGGGGAAAAATGATTTCCAACAAATGGGGTTGGTTTTGGATGGAATTGCCCGCTTTTTTAATCTTTCCAATTCTGACAATTTATGGTCCACGCGAAAAAGATGTACTCACCTGGATTCTCGTTGGCATGTGGAGTCTTCATTATTTCAACCGAACGCTCATCTTCCCCTTTCGACTTCGCACCAGCGGCAAGAAAATGCCTTTAACGATTATCCTCAGCGCCTTGTTTTTCAATGGCGTGAATGGATTTTTAAACGGTTATTATTTGGGCTTTCTCGCACCAAAAGACCCCTCCGAAATTTCGATCCATTTGGTTCTTGGAATTTTACTGTTCGCTACAGGAATGTTCATTAACATGAGCACAGACAAACGATTGATCGCACTGCGCGCCAATCAAACTGGTTATCAAATTCCAAAAGGTTGGTTCTTTCGATATATTTCCTGTCCCAACCATTTTGGTGAAATGATCGAATGGACGGGGTTTGCGATTGCCGCCTGGAGTCTCCCAGCATTGACCTTTGCCATTTGGACCTTTTGTAATTTGGCTCCACGAGCATTGAACCATCATCATTGGTACCACGAAAATTTTGAGGATTATCCCAAAGATAGAAAAGCATTTCTCCCATATTTATGGTAGCAACCCCGTAATACCGGCAGGCAAACACGCGAAATGCACCACCAAATAACCGAAACACATCGCGAATCGTGTTAGCGCAAGATCAATTGTGAATGAAAAAATTCACACAATTCCCAGTCTATTTACACATTGAATGTATATTTAACGTTGAATACAAAAAATCAATCATGAATAAAAAGGTTCCCTCAGATATTGAAATCGCACAAGCGTGTACCCTGCAACACATTGAATCCATAGCTGAAAAGCTCGGACTTGACAAAGACGATCTGGAACTTTATGGTAAGAACAAAGCCAAATTGCCATTGAAAGTGATTGACGAAAAGAAGATCAAAAAACACCATTTGATTTTAGTCACCGCGATGACCCCCACGCCTGCTGGTGAAGGAAAAACAACCACCTCAATTGGATTGACAGAGGGAATGAACAAAATTGGTAAGCAAACTACTGTTGTTTTGCGCGAACCTTCTTTGGGGCCCGTATTCGGAATAAAAGGTGGTGCTGCTGGTGGAGGATATGCACAGGTCGTTCCAATGGAAGACATCAACCTTCATTTTACAGGCGATTTTTCCGCTATCGAAAAAGCAAACAACTTACTTTCTGCCTTGATTGACAACAACGTTCAAAGCAAGACCAATAATTTAGGTATCGATCCTAGAACCATCGGATGGAAACGCGTAATGGATATGAATGACCGTTCGCTCCGTGATATTGTGATTGGATTGGGAGGTACTGGAAATGGAATTCCACGTGAAGACGGATTCAATATTACACCAGCATCTGAAGTCATGGCGATTCTTTGCATGGCTGAGAATTTCGAAGATTTGAAACGACGCCTTGGAAATATTTATGTCGGAATGACTTTCGACAAAAAACCCGTGTATGCACGTGATTTGAAAGCAGAAAACGCGATGGCAATCCTTTTAAAGGATGCGATCAAACCCAACCTGGTACAGACGATGGAAGGAAATCCTGCGATTATTCACGGGGGACCTTTCGCGAACATAGCGCAGGGAACCAACACAATCATTGCCACAAAAACAGGACTTTCACTTTCAGAGTACGTTGTCACCGAAGCGGGATTTGGTGCTGATTTGGGTGCAGAAAAATTCCTTGATATTAAATGTGTTTCTGGTGGATTGAATCCAGAAGCTGTTGTTTTGGTTGCGACAATTCGTGCGCTACGTCACCACGGCGGATCGCCCAAAGAAGAATACAACACGGCTGCAGTAGAACGCGTTTCTGCTGGATTTGCGAACCTTGAAAAGCACATTGAAAACGTTAAAAAATTCGGACTGAACCCTGTGGTAGCCATCAATGCATTTCCTACAGATACGAACGAAGAAGTGGTATTTGTTCAGAAAAAATGTGCTGAATTGGGTGTAAAAGCTATTGTTGCACGCGGTTGGGCAGAAGGTGGAGCAGGTATGACGGATCTAGCAAAAGCCGTTGTGGAAGAAATTGAAGCGGGAACCAACAAGTTTCAGCCATTGTATCATTGGCAAATTTCCATCAAAGACAAAATCGAAACGATTGCTCAGGAAATTTACGGTGCAGACGGTGTCGATTACTCGAAACAAGCACTTTCCGACTTGATGAAAATCGAACAACTGGGATTGTCGGATCTGCCTATTTGTATGGCAAAAACACAAAAATCATTCAGTGATAACGATGCGCTTCTTGGGCGTCCTACCAACTTCAGAATCACCATCCGTGAATTTGAATTTGCCGCTGGTGCTGGCTTTGTTATTCCTATTTTAGGAAACATGATGCGTATGCCTGGTTTGCCTGCAACACCTGCATCTGAAGGTATGTTTATCGACAATGACGGAAAGATCTCGGGACTGTCTTGATCTTCTTGAAGTGAGTGAATCCATTTTCTGAATGCGCATATATACGCAATCTCATGCGTATAAATACCTATTTTTAAATGTCTGGGACGCAATTGGGTGATTTTTTTCCTAGTTTCAGATGAAATTGCTTTTGGCAACGCTTAATCACTTCTCACGTATTGTTGATCCGTGCATTAAATACGTTTCCAAAAAGCCGTATTCAATCTACTAATGGAAACAAACGAAGAGAAAGTCTATTCGCCGAGGCGAGCTACGCTCGATTATTTGGAGAGTCAAATCGACATTTGGAATCGTACGGCGAATTACAAAAAGGGAGTTATTACCGTTTGGCGTTGGAGAATCACCTGGACCATGCTCATAGGTGCCGCCTTTGGTTTATTAAGCAAAGAGTTTAGCAGTGAGTATTGGATCAAGAAAATCAATCTTCTTACGGACCATCCCGACGTGGAACTTCACACGATTTTCGCCATTCTCAGTGCTGTTGCCATCGCCTTGTCAACGTACGCTGGTTCAAGAATTCTTTCCAACGATCTTGAAAAAGGCCAGTTGAAAGCACGTGCCGCAGCTGAAGGACTAAAAGTTCAGGGCTATTTGTACGCAATGAAAGCGCCACCGTATTCAGGTAAAAACGCGGAGAAAGTGTTGTTCAAACGGGTGGAAATCATTATGAAGGATGTTTCTTCGATTGCACCCGATTTTACCAATTACAAAGAGAAGAAAACCAAATTTGGGAAGTTTCTGCAAGTACTGTACACAGGAAAACGCGATCCGAATGATGAAAATCGATGGATCCAACGCTTCGATGCAGACATGACCTTCAAGGCGTATGTTGATCAGCGTGTTAAAGGTCAAATTGATGGGTATTACCGCAAAAAAGCCGCTGAATTTCAAAAAATCATCAACAATGCCAATGCTGCAATGCTCATCTTCGGTTTTATCGGAGTTGTGATCGGATCCATTGGCGCCACCTACTCTGCTGGACTCACGATGTGGATCGGTTTGCTTAGTACCGCAACAGCATCGATCGCTTCCTACGTTCATGCTAACAAATATGAATACCTGCTGATGTCGTATGTTTCTACCGCCAGTCAATTGGAATTAATCGCGGCACGTTATGCAAGTATGACCACGCCAAGCATTTATACTCAACGTCGGTTTGTAGCAGAAACAGAAACCATTTTTGCCACCGAGCACAATTCATGGATCTCAGAAATTGCAGGGTCTCTGGAAGACGAAATTGAAGCCAGTATGGGAGACGAAGATGTAGTCGAAAACGAAACAGCAACCGTCTCTGATGATGACTCAGAACCTTCAGAAGAAATCACTTCTGAACCGAACGATCCAGACGATTCTGGATCCGATAGCACGAACGAAAACGAAGACACCGATGAAAATATTTAACGGAACGCCCTCAGCATATACCGAATCTCTAGCTAAAAAGATGGCACCTCATCCTTTTTCCTGGACAGATAATCCCGCTGAAAAAAGCAACTGTGATGTGCTGTTGTATGCAATTACACCTGAATTAAAAGGCGCAAAACACATCGTTGATCTTGTGAATGATTCGAACCATTCCACCTCAAAAACCGTCGTTTGTACACTTTTGGATGCGGGTGAAGGAGCATTTAATGACCATCAAAAAAAATCATTAATTGCAACAGGAAAGATGGTTCAGGTAAATGGCGGCACGTGGTTGGAATCCGAAGCAGCGTTGATCGATTTTTTAACGAAAAAGAGCTAACGCAAAATGACCGACGGCGCTCCAAATAACGAATCCAACTCGCAGCAAGGCAGTGCTTTTAATTCCGGTATTATTCGGAAGACGGATTATTTTGACCTCTTCATTTCCTATAAGCGGGACAACGGCGGGGATCACGGTCAGCAAATGGCCGAACGTTTGTACTACGATCTCACAGCACGGGGGTTAAAGGTATGGCTCGACAATGAACAAATTGGATTTTCACGGGATTTTGAAGTGCGGATTGAAGAAGCCATTCTCCACTCGAAAAAATTTGCGTGTGTTTTAAGTCCTGCGTGGCTCGACTCCGAAAATTGCCGCTTCGAATACGTAAAAGCCATTGGCTTTGAAAAACGGATCGTTCCCATTCATTACCGTGAATTCCGCGCCTATCTTGCTGATAAAAAAAAACGACGGAACCCTGACGGAACAGGAATGGCGACGCTTGGACAAACCACAAGAACTCAACTTTAGTCAGGAAGCATATTATCAAAAATCACTTGAAGATTTACTGGCACTTTGCGCGTTGAAGGACGATGTCACGACCCAACACACCAAAATTCTTTGTGAGAGTTATTACTGGCAAAAATTTGGAATGCCCAAGGGGATGTTGTTGCGTGGTATTCAATTGACCAAAATGACACGCTTGAAAAGCAGTTGTGATGGGGATGAAGAATCGCCGTCATTTGTTCCAATGCAAAATGAATTTTTGAGTGCTTCGGAAAAATTTGTTTCCTCTGAAGTCACCCGAAAACGAAAAGTTTTTCTCGCTTTTAATGATACCCTACGTGATCTTTCTGTAGCCATTGATCTCGAACTTCGATTGCAAAATATTTCAACATGGTTTGACGATTTTGAAACTGCGGCAACGGAACAAAGCGATTTTATCGAAGCCATCCTAAATTCCGAAACGATCGTCCATCTCACCAACGCTATCGATGAGGAAGAAGATCTCAAGTTGGCATTTGCACGGTCGAATGACAAACGGATTCTGCACGTAACAAACTCCGAAGAAGTCTTCGCGAAACATCAAAAAAGTGGTGATAAGAGTTTTTACTTTTGGAAAGAAGGTACAAGTCTCGAAGAATTGGTCACGGCGATTAAAGGAGACGCCAAATACGTTTCTGCGCACGCGCTTCTACTGGAAGCTGCTTATAACTGGGAGAAGTCAGGTAAGAGTGAAAACAAATTACTACACCTGAAAGAAGCCGAAGCTCAAAAAGAATGGTATCAGGCGGCCGAAGCTCAAAAACTAGAGCCAAAGCCCAATATCAAGATGATCGACTTTATTGAGCGAAGTATTGTGCACGGAGCCGTATTGGCGCGACGCAAAAAAATGGCGCTCTGGACGACAATTATCGGGATCGTTTTACTAGTGATCTTCGGAGGAGGCACCTGGTATTTTGGAGAACGTGCAAAAACCGCCAACGAAGAATTGACGCAAAGTCAAAAGGAAAAAGTCGAAGCTGAACAGGCAAAAAGTGCCGCGATGAAAGCCAAAGAGGATGCCGAAAAAGCAGCTCTTTCAGCCAACGAAATGCTATCAAAAGCAAAAAAACAGCAAAAAGCGCTGGCACTTAAGAAACAACAACTTGAGGTCGAAATTGCAGAGCAGCATCAAAATATCAAAAAAGCACAAAATGAAGTAAAAGCAAAAGAGACCTTGATTGCTGAAAAAGAAAGGCAAATGGCTAGCATGGATACTCAGATCGCTCAATTGCAATTGGATCAAGACAGTCTGAATTTGGCCATTATCGACATTGAAAAACAGGCAGAGCGAATTCGTTTGCGAAATCTTGGGAACGAAGAAGCACGACAAGCCTATCAAAATATTCGTTTCGGTTTGCGCACTGCTGCGCAAGAATTGGCAGACTCCGCAGTGGTGCATTTAACCAAAGGAGAAGCTCCAACACAAATTCAACCGCTTTACGACGTTTACAAAGAACTGGTGCCGAATGCGCATCCGTTGAGCAGTATTAATCGCGAGAACGAAGCCGATTTGAACCTTGTTTTATTAGCGAACAATACAAAATCAAGTGCGCTAAACCCCGCAGTAAATGCCACGGATCCCACGAGTATTGAAACCGCCGAGACCCTGTCGGGAAGCAAATCACATCAATATGCGACACATCGCACATCTGACAACTCCAACTTCATTGCCGTTGGTTTTAAAGATGGCTCTGTTTCCATTTACAACAGCAAGACGAACGCATTAGTGGCTTCTTTCACCAACCATTCGCACCGCATCACCTCCATTGCATTTAGCGAAGACAACACATTTATGGCAGTTGCAAGTGTCGACAATTCATTTTCCATCATTCCATTAAATCCGAACACGTATACTCGGAACAATCATTTGGAAATTATTGAACAAGAAAACGACACACGGATTGAAACGATTTATTTTCTGAACAATCATACCGTAATCACCCAAAGTGTCATTGGCGCGAGAGCTTGGGGCGTCAACGTAGCAGAACTCATTAAAATCGTAAGCAATGAACATTAATAGCCTGCTTCTTCCCCTGATTCACCTCGTCGTTTTTACGGCAATTTCCTTCGGGAGTTATTGTCAAACAAGCGAAGACACGGTGATCGTAGGTGATGTAATCGGAAAAGTAATTAATGCCGAAACCCAGGAGATTATTCAAGGAGCAACAGTATACTGGCAACGGGATAAGAATAAATATAAAACGACCAATGAAGAAGGCATTTTTCGTATTCGCAAAAACTCGGACGATCAGGTTTTGGTAATCTCCTATCCTGGTAAAAAAGAGCAATACATTTCCTTCGAAAAAATCGTTGCCAATTATTGGGAAATTGATGTCAAATTGAAGGATCTTGGCGTGACCTCCGTAACAGCATCTCGCTGGGAAAAAGACGTAAATGAAACGCCCGCAAGTATTGTTGTCGTTACTCGGGAAGAAATTGAAGCCAACGGTTATATCACTTTACAAGAAATCCTGGAGAACGTTCCTGGTCTGTACACCATAGATCACCGCTCCGAGTCAGGCGTAACAATAGGAATTCGTGGTTTCTGGGCCGATTACAACAAAAGCGTAATGATCCAAGTCAATGGGGTCAACATGTTGTCCGAAAGACGCAATGATTTTCCACTCTTTAAAATCAATATAGCAGTACAATCGATTGATAAAATTGAGATTGTTCGTGGTCCAATGTCCATCATTTACGGTGCTGGCGCCTTTTTTGGCGTTATCAATATCATCACCAACGATGCCCGAACGCAAAACAGGAATATTCTCTCCAGTGGCGTAGGATTTCCTTTGTCCCAGCGAAATTTTTTCCGCTATTCGACGAATACCAACGGCTTACAGCTTTCTTTTAATGCCATGACCTACCTGCGCAAAGGCTTTAAGGAGAATTGGGAAGATTTTGCGGATTCAAGCAATTATTATGGACCTGCAGTGATTGATGGCTTTCCTACTGCCAAGACAATTCACGACTACCACGGCGCAGTCAACTCGGACCGCTATTCTACCTACAATCAATCGCTAAACCTTAACATGGTTTACAAAAACTTCTTTAGTAACGTGCATTTCGCACGATCGAATTTTGGCTTCAGCTATTTGCATCCTGGACCAAATAATCGCAACGATTACAAATCATTCTCAGGAAATTTTCAGGCAGGATATATGGGTTCCTTATTTAAGGATCGCTTCGATTATCAAATCAAAAGCACCTATATGCAATCTGAAGAAAACATTCAATACGATTATTTCGTCCCAGGAGACACTCTTTTTAATGTCGGACAAAACCATGTTGCTTCTTTCCGAAATGAGCTCAACACACGCTGGATCGCTTTGGATACGATGAACGGAAAAAAATACCAGTTGGATGTCGTTTCTGGGCTGTACTACAATCATAACTTCGTTAATTATTCCTTATACGAAGCTCCCGAATTTGATATTTACAATTGGTACGGTGGTCTTGATCCCGACTCGTATGTTGATACCTACGCTGGTTACGCTCAAGCCGATTTGTTGGTAGGAAAACTGCAATTCATCGGTGGCTTTCGACTGGAGCAAGAAAGCGACTATAAAATGCTTACGATTCGTTCTACTTCAAGTGAGAGTTACAATTTGAGTGACACAAAACAGCATGATGTCGTTAAGTTTATTCCACGAGCGGCGTTCATCTACAGTTTTTCTGATACCTCCGAAGTGCGCATTGCAAAAAATGTCTTTAAAATGATGTACGGAAAGGCCGTAACGGAGCCCACGGTATTGCAAAATGCGACAGACATCATGTACAACAATTACCTGAACACTTTGGAGGACAGCAATTATGAAAAAAAGGCGTATTTGTCCAACGAGCGGATTTATACCGCTGAAATTGGGCATACCCTGTCAATTAAGTATGCAAAGAGTTCGATAGAAATAAATACAAACCTGTTCTACAATCAGCTCATCGGACTCATCACCAGAGTAACATCAAGCGTTGGCGGTTTTAAAGGCATTAGCTCGAATTCCGATGCCATTGTAACAAAAGGAATTGAATCCATTTTTCAATTTTCAAAAGAGTTCGACAAAATTGATTCGTTGCGATCCTTTCGTTTGAACAGTATCGATAGTAAAAGAGTGCCATCGCGCCCAAAATTGGTGGCTACTGCAAGTTTCTCTTATCAATATACACGCTACTCCTCCGCGAATTTCACCTCTGGCATTGTCCCTTTCTCTCCCCCCATATTAGCGACGGCACAGCTTCGATACGCACGTAAAATGTGGCATTTTAGTCTAATGTCCAACTATGTCGCGAGCATGACCTCTCAATTCTATCTTAAAACGAAAATAGGAAATCCATCGAGCACCCCACAAGAAGTCAAGGAATACAGCAGTCCAGCCAAAGGGTATGCCCGCATTTCGACGAATATTCGCCTTACCATTCCGATGAAAAACAACAATCGAAAATGGAGTTACTATGCCAATCTGAAAGTAGACAATTTATTGAATACCAAGTATTACTATCCGACCTATTCCAACAATCCCTGGGCCAGTTTAGGCATGCCTGGTCGCGGTCGTTTCGTTATGTTCTCATTTGGCTATATCTTCTAAAATGTCCATCTCTGAGAATCGTTTATTTCCCCTAACTAAAAACCAGCAATCCATTTGGCTGGAAGCGATACGGTATCCAACGCTTCCGTTGGGTAATATTGGCTACTATTTCGAGTTCTCGGAACTTCCAGATGTCGATCTTTTATGTCGCGCCATTGAAAAGACCGTTGCTCAAAACGATGGATTGCGCATTCGATTTCTAAAGACCGACCGAGGATTGGCCCAGGAAGTATCCGAAAAAAGTTCTGTTCGTCTCGAAAAAATAAACCTACCTGCTGCTACCCGAGAAACTGCATTTGCGTATTTGCAAGAACGATTTCTGATCCCGATCCAATTAGACGATTCTGAATTATTAAAATTCGAATGGATTCCGTTTAACAAGGATCGCGCATTCTTGTTCGTTCGTTGTCATCATATTTTGTTGGACGGTTGGGGAAGATCCTTGCTCGTACGAGAAATTGCGGCACACTACAAGGCTTTGAAAGAAAATCAAACGCACACAAAGCACAGCACGATTGCCGAATTAATCAACGAAGCCAATACCCAAAGTGCAGCAACTTTCCATCGCGAATTTTGGAGAGACAACCTACTCGATTTACCGCGGTCGTCGGTTTTGGAACGAAAATATTCGCCCGATCTTATCCAGCAAGGTGTTCGAGAAAGAATGATTTTCAAGCGAGAACAATTGACCGCATTTGCAAAAAATAAAGCGCCATTTTACGCATGTCTTGCCGCACTATTCATTCAACTATCCAGAAGCACAGGTAAAAATGATTTCTGTATTGGAATTCCCGTGCTTAATCGCCCAACCGACGCTGCCAAAAACACTTTGGGGTATGCTGTTGGTTTGATCCCATTGCGATTGCGCTATGATGCCAGTAGCACTTTCGAAGCATTCGTGCAACACATTCATTCCGCTTTCGAAGCAACGATTCCACACCGAAATTGCGCCATCGAAGAGATCAATGCCGCCATCGGGACCGTGGCAAGAGATATGCCTTTGTTTGACGTGGTCTTTTCCTATGCAGATCATTCTTACAACGTAGAATTCGAAGGAGCCATCGTTTCGGATTTCGGTACACTTTATCATGGCGTCGCACAACATCCATTGGTAATTCATTTACAATCCAGTCCCAATCCCGATCTGGTCCATTTTGAATTTGAGTTCGGATCCGCGCATTTTAATGCCACAGACAGGAGCTCGTTTATTCGTCGATTTAATAAAATCTTGCAATTTCTTGCACAACACAAGCTACCTTCCATCGCTTCCATTCCTTTCTTTGATTCAGACGAAATAGAGACGCTAAAAACACTGGGGACAGGAAAAAAAAGAGATTTGCCAGAGGCAACAATCGTCGATCAAATTCTGGAAATGGCCGCAAAATTCCCAGAACGCATAATCGTCTCGGATGAAAATCGCGATTTCACGTACCAACAATTGGTTGATGGTTCCGAACGTCTAGCAGGTGTTCTACAGGCAAAAGGACTAACGAAGGGACAAGCTGTTGCGGTGCATATTGGACGTACCGTTGATTACTTTGTTGCGGTGCTTGCAGTGCTGCGAACAGGATGTTTTTTCATTCCGTTCGACCCAACTCTTTCTGAAAACCGTAAAAAGGATTTACTAGAGCAAGCCACCGTATCCTGGCTCATTGATTCCGTTGAATTTCAATTTCAACCTACCCAATGGAATGGAACAACGACTCGCATTGACACGCAGACAAAACACAATTTCCAATCCGTTGAGACAACGCAAGAGTCGATTGCCTATGCCATTTTTACTTCAGGGACAACGGGAAAACCTAAGGCGGTAACAATTTCCCATCGCAGTTTATTAAATATTCTAACTTTTTTTCACGACGAAGTGTTGTGCAAATACCCCGACCAGGCTCCTCTTGCTCTCATTTCCTCGCTACAATTTGACGCTTCTATATTGCATTTGTTGGGAAGTATGCTTTTCGGAAACCCTGTAAAAATTGTTCCTGAGAATATGCGCCGAGACGGTCGGTTACTCGTCAATTTTCTTGCCGAACATCGCATCGTCGTTTGTGACGGATTGCCAGCATTGATCCAACCGATGTTCGTTCGAACGCCCGAAAAGCCGAGCAATTATTGTGTTGCGCACTATTATTTGGGCGGAGAACCAATGACTCTTTCTTTCGTAAATCAATTGTTCGCCTGGCACCAACAAGATGCTGTGCAAGTAACCAATGCATACGGACCAACCGAAACGACAGTTAATTCGACCTATTTCACATTCGATCGTGTGCAGGCACAAAACCTCCGAGAAATGCCCATTGGACAACCTGTTTTCAATACTCAGGTTCGTATTTTAGATAGCGACGGGAAACTACTTCCGATTGGCGCAAAAGGAGAAATTTGCATTGGTGGAATAGGGTTGAGTACCGGTTACTTGAACGCTCCGGAGTTAAGTGCTTCAAAATTTGTCTGGAACCAAACATTAAACGAAAAACTCTACCATACTGGTGATTTCGGTAGGATGAACGCTGATGGACTTTTGACGTGTTACGGCCGCATGGACCATCAATTAAAAATTCGAGGGTATCGCATTGAACCCGGTGAAATAGAATATTGGATCAACCGAATCCCAAAGATCGAGCAATCTGTGGTTTTGGTACATGAGGTCAAACACAGCCAGTCTCTGGTAGCGGTTCTACAATCTTCTTTCGATTGGTCGCTTACCGCATTGCGAGAACACCTCCAAGCGCATTTGCCTTCATACATGTTGCCTTCATTCGTAGTGACTGAAAAACAATTCCCACTCACCCCAACAGGAAAAATCGATCGGGTAAAATTGCAAGAGAAACTGGTGCACTTGAACCCGAAAAGCAAGCAACTACCAGAAACAGCAACAGAAGAGAAATTGGCTAAGATGATCCAAAACTTACTTCAAATCGATGAAGTAGATGTACTCGACAGCTTTTTTTCGCAAGGTGGTGACTCACTTGGTTTGGTCTTTTTTCTCTCTGAAATAGAAAAAGAATGGCAATTGGCATTTTCCGTGAATACCTTCGCTTCGATGTCGAGCATTCGGGAAATGGCGGCTTTTCTTGACTCAGCCGAAGCTCCAAAGGAATCACCATTATTCCTGGAGCAACTTCTTCCAGAAACGAATGTGAGTGGTGCACCGCTATCAACGGACAATCCTCCTTCCAAATCTGCCTTTCTAACAGGAGCGACAGGTTTTGTAGGCATTTATTTGTTGCGGGAACTTTTGCTTGATTTCGACACCGTTTATTGTCTCATTCGAGCTGAGAACGAACTTGCGGCTTTGGAAAAACTTAAAAATTCGACAAAAAACTACGAAGTCGGTATCGATTTTCCCCGTGTACAAATTGTCCTCGGGAATCTCTCTTCTCCGAATTGTGGAATGTCTCCAAAAGATGTCACCACCGTTTCGACACTTTGCGAAGCTATTTTTCACTGTGGTGCCGATGTCAACTTTTTAAAGGATTACGCTTCTCTTGAAAATGTAAATGTTCGATCCACCGAATTTCTACTTTCACTTTGTGCGACCATTCGTACAAAGCACTTTCACTTCATTTCCACTGTAAGTATTTTCACCGACCAGGAAGGCATCTTTTCCGAAGAAGATTCAAGCGCATCCCAAAGGCATTATAGTTCAAAAGGCTACCGCGCCAGTAAATGGGTTGCCGAAGCATGTGTGGAACGTGCACGGAAAACAGGTCTCTCTTGCACCATTTACCGACTTGGGCGCATCACTGCATCACAACAAAAGGGCGGTGCAAATCGCAGTGATTTCTTTCATCGGATTCTTGATGGCTGTCTCAATTTGGGTAAAATCCCACAAGAATCTCTGGAACATCGGTTTGACCTTACCCCTGTTGATCTCGCAGCGAAAGCAATTTGTTGTCTATCCAATCATAAAGAAGGAAGGAATTTCCATATCATCAATCCTAAATCAAGCAGCCTAGCCGCATTCGTATCGGTGCTAAATACACATGGAACTTCATTACAACTGGTGACCTACAAAGACTGGCTTGAGGCAATTATCCCCTCAAATGGACGGGGAGAAATGCACCCTTTATTTTTAATTCTGCCTATATTGAAACAGAAAACGTGGATTTCCGTAAAGAGAAGTACCATTATTTGTGTGGAAACCACGCAGCTTTTGGAATCCCACTGTATCGATTGGCCAAACGCTGATCTACTTTGGGAAAAATATGTGAGCGATAGTCCAGAATACGGGGATTTCAAACGCATAAACACAAACCGATGAGAGTATTTTTAGGAGGTACGGTAAATG
>JBNKGN010000022.1:0-18195 GCA_050289845.1 Crocinitomicaceae bacterium
TGACCTATTCCTCAGGAAATGGAGGGCATGCCATGAACTATAAGTTCGAAGTGAAACAAGTGACGCATGCAGTTACAAAAGAAAAACTTTTGAAAGTGAGAATCATAAATGTTTCCGAAGGTGGAGAAATCGTAAGCGAGTTTAAAATGGGTGTGGATCAAACCTTGCACTTTTCTTGTAACGGTGGAAACGCAGGAACAGCTTGGCAAGATGCTATCGGTCACGGTGGTAATGGCGGAAATATTACCGTAATCAAAGATCCAAATGTGGCGTTTTTTAACTTCGACTATTCCAATTTTGGAGGAAATCCAAATGGCGATTATGGAACCCGAAGAGGAAGAGATGGTTCTTTCAACGAAGAAGTACGCGCAGTAAAATTATAGTTACGCTAACGGTAATAAGTACAAACGCCTCTTCAATTTATTTTGAAGAGGTGTTTTTTTTTACATTCAGAAATTCAAGTGACCTTTTCAGAAGTTATCATTCACAAATTCAGTGTTCCTCGCTTTTCTTTGAAATAAATTAAAACAATCAGAAATGAAAAAACTATTATTATTGCTAACACTTACCTCAAGTGTTGCTTTTTCACAGAATATGCAATTTGAATGGGCAAAAAGCATTGGAAGCACGGGGATTGATCAAGGAAGAATAATAAAATCAGATGCCCTTGGAAATATTTATGTAGCAGGTTTATTTACTGGAACGGTTGATTTCGACCCTGGTACAGGCGTTGAAAGCATAACTTCCGCTGGAGACGTAGATTTTTTCGTTGCAAAATACGATCCGTCAGGCAATTTTTTATGGGTAGCAAATGATGGTAATATCTACGATGATTTGATCGTAGATCTAGTGATAGACAATGCCGGAAACGTATTTATTACAGGTTATGGTGAGTTATCTTCATCTGGTGCAGAAACAGCGATGTTTATTGGCAAGCTAGATGCTAATGGAAATACATTGTGGGCTTGGACTTTATCCTCATCAGATTTCAAACTATCAGGTTCCGCGTTGGCTTTGGACACCACTGGAAATGTACATGTCGGAGGCTATTTTTATGGCACAGTGGATTTTGATCCAGGAACGGGTGTCTCTGAATTGACGTCAACATCGCAAGGATCATCGGATGCATTTATTTTAAAATTAACCACCGATGGGAATTTTATTTGGGTAAAACAATTCAGCGTCTTTGCAGGTAATGCAGGGATTGGTAATCTTGCGGTTGATGCCGCTGGAAATGTTTATTCTACAGGTGATTACTGGAATGCGTCTATTGATTTAGACCCAGGGGCTGGAGTGGTTTCTGGATCTAATGCAGGTGGTGCTGATATTTTTGTTTCAAAATTAGATAGCAATGGCGATTATGTTTGGGGAAAAGTAATTGGGGACGGATTACATGATTACGGATATTTTATTGCTGTGGATGCATCTCAACAGGTTTATTTAACTGGTTTTTTTGGAGGTACAGTAGATATGGATCCAAGCGTAGGTGTATCCGAATTAACGTCTGCTGGAAACCGAGATGGTTATATAGCTAAATTTGATGATAATGGAGATTTTGTGTGGGCAAGAGGTTTTGGATCAATTGATAATGATGCAGGTGCTCGATTAGTGCTTGATGATACAGGAAATATTTACACAACTGGATATTTTACAGGAACGGTGGACTTCGCATCTGGAGCACCTACACAAACAGTAACATCGAATGGAGATAAAGATATTTTTGTATCCAAAATGAACAGTAACGGAGACTACGAATGGGTGTACGGTATCGGTGGAACAAATGCCGAAACGGGGAATTCAATTGATGTTAATTCTACTGGGGACATCTTTATCACAGGGAGCTACAGTGATACCGTAGATTTTGATTTTGGAAGCGGAACTTCTAATTTAACTTCGAGTGGGAGCTCAGACGTTTTCTTTACAAAATGGAGTCCGAATTCTGCAGGGATGGAAGATGTTGAAATTTCAGAAAGTCTTGGCTTATATCCTAACCCTACAACAGGAGAGTTACATATTGTCAATGGGGAAGGGATAATGACTATTCTTGATCTAACAGGGAAAGTGGTGCTTCAATCGGAATTATTGAGCGATAAAATAGACGTTTCATCACTTGTGAAAGGCGTGTATTTACTACAACTTCGTACTGATAACGGAATCGTTTCAACGCGATTTGTAAAAGAGTAGTTTTTTCATAATGTAGTAAATGGAGAAGAGGTGACCACGTGTGTGGTTGCCTCTTTTTTGCTTTTAGCAATTCAAAATAGACTTTCAGAAGTTGGTCCCGCTTCCATTCGATTTTCTGCCGTTTGTTTGTTGAAACAATTAATAAAAATACGCATGAAAAAAGGTTTACTAGCTACTGTGGCACTTTTGTCTGGCATTTCAGGAGTTTGGGCGCAGAATATTATAAAAGTTGATGCAGACGCCACAGGAAACAATGACGGTAGCACATGGACGAACGCTTATGTCAATTTGCAAGATGCTTTGGATGTAGCGAATTCGACAGATACGCTATGGATTGCAGAAGGAGTGTATTTGCCCACAACAGATATTATGGGAGATGCGAACCCAACAATCGCACAAAACAAAAGCTTTCACTGGGAGAATAAAGTGTTGTATGTGTACGGTGGTTTTGATGGCACGGAAACAACGCTCTCCGAAAGAGATTGGGAAACAAACCTTACTGTTCTCTCGGGAGATTTAGGGATTCAAAACGACAACACCGATAATGCAGCTACAGTCCTACAAATTGATCAGGGAGGTGCGTCGATATTGAGTGGATTGACCATCTCTGACGGAACGTATAGCAGTGTTTATGGTATTGGGAACGGTGGTCTGAAGATCAACTACTGTGTGGAAATGATGTTGGAGAATTGTATAATTTCTAATAACATCGGACTCACTGGAGGGAGCCAGTTCAATTCAAGCGCATTAATTTTGAAAGAATGTGTGTTTCACGATAATTCGGCTTCAGAAGGAGGAAGCTTTTATGCGCAATACTGCAATATTTATGCGGATCGCTCTACTTTTTATAACAATTCTTCAAGTGCACACGGTGGTAATATTACCTTCAACGGAAGTTGGGGAGGTATTCCTAATCTTTTCTCTAATTGCTTGTTTCATCATAATACGGCAGGTACCATTACAGGAGGTGCCTTGTTTTTCTACAATGTTGCACCTGGTAGTATCATTACCAATTGCAGTTTCGTAGAAAATGAAGCACCCAATGGAGCCGCTATTGGATCGAATGGAGCCGCTGTCGACGTTTACAATTCCATTTTTTGGGGTACGAGTGCAAATACACAACTTCATGAATCCAATGGCAACTTGTCTATTTTATCAGTGGAGAATAGTATTGTGAAAAATGGTTACGCGACTGGCAATAATATACTGGTTTCTGATCCAGTGTTTGTGGATGAATTGAATAATGATTTTACTTTGTCTACAACTTCACCTGGAATAAATGCAGGTGATACAACAGGGATCTCAGGATTGATTACGCTTACAGACCTGAATGGAAATGATCGATATGTTGGTACAATTGATTTGGGATGTTACGAAGAGTACTGTGGAATAACAAACAACACAACAACGAGCACCTATGTACAAGACGATGTGCTGTATCTAACGGTTACGCCAAGTGGTTCTTTAGCAACCTATCAATGGTTGGATTGCGATGATAATTACAGCGTTATTAATGGTTTAAATGGAAATGGATTTTCAGTAAGTCAAAACGGCAGTTACGCTTGCATGATTACAGATGGTTGTGCAACAGATACCACCGCGTGTGTTGTGATTGATTATCTCGGAATGGAAGAGAATGCCCCAGCCGAGTTGCGGATTTATCCAAACCCAACAACAAATACACTGCACCTTTTGAATGCGAAGGGCGTTGCTTCGATAGTCGATCCGACGGGTAAAATTGTACTTCAATCGGAACTTGTCAACCAGCTGTTGGATGTGTCTTCACTGGCCAATGGAATGTATTTGTTACAATTGGAAACAGAGCAAGGTTGCATCTCAACGCGATTTGTTAAAGAGTAGTTTTTCGTAGTAAAGTTGCGTAAAGAGAGAACCGATCCCCTGTTACTAGGGGTCGGTTTTTTGCTTTAGCAAATCAAAGCGTCGATCGATCAATTACACGCTAATTGTATTGAAACCTGATGAAAATCATAGGAATACAATTATTTGTAGGGTAGTTTTACTGTGTTGAACCTGAAAATTTAAATACGATGAAAAAACAGTACATACTAATTGCAGGAATGCTTCTTGCAGCAACGAGTTCGTTTGCACAAAACGGAAATCTGTCCAATGGCGGATTTGAAAATTGGTCCAATGTCACGATTTACGATTATCCTACCGACTGGCAAAATTCCAATCAGCAAGAGTTCCGAGGTGGCGCTACCACACTTAAATCTACGGATGCGCAGGATGGAATGTTTTCGGTTGAATTGGGAGCATTTGTTACGCCACAAAGTGATACTGTGAGTGGGTACGTCTTTCACGGAATTGTAGGACAAAACGGTCCCCAAGGAGGTATTCCGTACACTGATAACTTCAATTCAGTACACGTTCAATACAAATGCGATCTACAACCAGGAGACACTGCGAATTTGGTTATCATGCGATCGCTTGGTGGTGTTTTGGGAGGTATGCAAGTGTATCCTATGGCAACGGGAACGCAAGCGAACTGGACAGAAGCGTCAATCACTGTTAGCGCAGGAACGCAAGATTCGCTTTTCATCGGATTTATTCTGGGGTCTGTGAATGGAAATTACAGCGTGAATCCAGCTTCGTGGGTGCGTTTGGATGCTGTAGCGATGTATGATGGAACAACGGCTGTTGCAGATGTTCCCGATCCTAGTTTTGAAAACTGGTCGGAACAAACGTTTGAAGAACCAGACAGTTGGTATACTTTAAATAACATTCTGGCTCCTATGGGATTGCAGAATGCGATTAAAACAATCGATGCGAATTCCGGAACCTATGCCATCGAAATGACGACCTTTTTAGAGCCTCAATCGGGCGATACAATTAGTTCGTTTATCTCTACGGCACCAATCAACATTTTCGGTGGAAATCCTTTTTCGTTGTCTCCTTATAATGCAACACCTACGACTTTCAGTGGCGCTTACAAATACGCACCTGCTAATGGTGATCAGGGAGTGATCCAGATACAATTTTTCGCGAATGGCAATGTCGTTGGATCGCATACTGAACCGTTGGGTAATCAACCTTCGTGGCAAACATTCAGTTCGGCGTTAACTGTTTTGTCTGCACCAGATTCTATTTCCTTCATTGCTTTTGCTGGAGCGAATCCTGGGTCTGTATTAAAATTGGACGATTTGGCCTTCTCGGGTGGAAACGTGAGTCTGAACGAGTTTACTTCGATGAATGTATCCGTATATCCGAACCCAGCTTCATCCACAGTGATGCTTAAAGCAACGGGAGTTTACAGCTACAACATCATTGACTTGACGGGGAATGTTGTTCTTTCTGAAAATGAAGTGAATGGTGCCGTTCAATTGGATATCAGTTCATTATCGGCAGGGGCATATCTTGTAAAAATCGAGAATGCAGGTTCACTTGAATCGGTTAAATTAATTGTAGAGTAATTCTACCCCTATTATTTACCCCGAATAAAAAAGGAACTATCGAGAGATGGTTCCTTTTTTTGTGTCTTGTGACGTAGTTCTTTCTTGCTACAATTTCAAAAAGCGTTGTTGCACCATCGTTCCATCTTCTTGCGTGAAACGAACGAAATAAACCCCAGTTTCATAGTCTGATACAGGAATTTCCAAACTTTCATCGTTGGGTGTTTTGAAGGTTTGAAGCACAGCTCCCTGCGCATTCGTAATTTGAACAGATGTTGTTTGCGCTACCGGTATCCGAATGACGTCGTTTGCGGGATTGGGAGTGATGAATGATTCCGTGGAAGATGGATTCTCCTCCAACGCCGCCGCAGTATATTCTATGATAAAATACAAACTATTGCTGGCAGAGAGATCGTTCCACTGTTCCTGCATTCCATTCGGCCAATTCGTGATTGCATAGCCCAAAGCATCTTGTCCACTGCCAAAATCATCGGGTTCGTTGCCCCAATTAGTATACATGCCTCCAACAGGAGAACCATTTACATCTCCGCTCCAAAAAGGAATTCCAGTTCCGTTGTTATCACCGTCCCATGTCCAACTTCCCTCTGTCGAAAGATCATTTCCGCCCATCCAAAGATATCCACCATTTCCGCCGTCAGGCGCTGTTGTCATGTTGAAATTAATGAATGGTAAATTGGCAAAGAGCATGGCTTGTTCACTGGAATCGTTTATTTCGATCAAATAACCACCGCGTTCTACGGCACAAGCAGCAGCATCGGCCCATGTTTTGTTTTCCAGAACGACTTCGTAATTGTTCCCGTTGTATGTAAACGGATAAACATTGTTTTCATCGACGCATTGTGCGTTGGTCACTGCACTCAAAAGTGTTGCGTATCCGAATGCCAAAAGGGGGAGAAAAGTTGTTTTCATTCTCGAAAGATACGCATTTGGATGCAACGGTATTTCGTTTTACATGCGCCAGGAAATTCCAATACCGAACTTCAACAAATGAGGTGTTTTTACAAGGAAGGTTCCATTCATCGGTTGATGCCAGAAGTAATTGCGATAACCAAGACTCCCGTGAAGTTCCCATCTAGGGTGCAGATAATAATGAATTTCTGAACCTACTTCCAACGAAACGGTATGTTGTCGGTAAATGCCTCCGCTAGATTCTAACACGCCATTCGGAACAGGCAATCCTATCGTTGAACCATTTCCGTTGGAAATTTCTTCGAATTTTCCAAAATTCAACTCCCATTGCGTTGCACCGTAGAATTGGATATTGACACGTCCTTTAGCGAAAGGTTGGTAATAAATTCCGAAGCCAGAACCAACGGACTTTTGACGATTTGTCCGCAAATAATTGGTGTCTGAAACACTGGATTGACTGCCACTAAGAAGTGCGTTAAAACGAAGGTGAAAGGGACGATTTGTGAAGCTCAGTTGATAATACGGCATTACTTCCAAATATCGGAAATACGAAATTGTTCGTGTCGTGTTGTCTGCCGAGAGAGACCAGGTATTTGGTTGTGGATCATCTAACGAACGCAACGGCGAAAGGTTGATAAACGTTCCCAATTGAATCCCAATGCGATGGGAGGCTCTTGCTTTGGGTGGAAATGAGAGCACCACGTTTTGCCGTCTAAGCTCTTGATCATTTTCTAAAGGCAAGGTGGTTAGGTTTTTGGGGAGTGTAATTTCCAAAGAAGTGTCGGCTTCATTTCTAGCCGAGATGCCTTTTTCTTCGTTTAGTCCTGATGAATTCTGGATGATTTCATTAATAGCGTTTGAATTTTTAATGGTTTTAGAAGCAGGATTGAGCGAAGCGGCAGAGTTCCATTCCTTATCTGAAGGAGTGAATTGATGTTGTGTCGATTTATTGGCTGAATTTTGCTTCCATCCACTTTGTTTTTCATTAGAAGTGATGTTTGCGGCGTTTTTTTCCTGCCCCTGAATGGAGTTATTCGAAGCCCTTGTCTTTTCAATGTTGGAATGCATGGAATTCTTCGAAGAGATAGATTCCGATTTGCCTGAAATACTCAAGAAAGTGGCCGTTCCAGCAAAAAGCAATAAGAAGGCTCCCAGAGCTGTCCACCACCAAAAGCCAATGCGACGTTTTTTACCGTCCAAATGTGCCGCAATTCCTTCCCAAACAGTTTCGGGAGTTTGATTTCCGTAATGTGCAAAGCGCTCTTCCAATCGCTCTTCGAATT
This sequence comes from Crocinitomicaceae bacterium, assembly GCA_050289845.1. Lineage (GTDB taxonomy): Bacteria > Bacteroidota > Bacteroidia > Flavobacteriales_D > Crocinitomicaceae > UBA4466. Next base: position 7,808 of record JBNKGN010000022.1, read on the forward strand.
CTCTAGCTTCCATGGTGTCGGTTTTTGGTGTTGGTCTCTTCCTCCAGAATCATTTGTTGCAATTGTTTTTTCGCACGTGCATATTGGGATTTACTCGTGCCATCACTAATTCCCAGCATTTCTCCTATTTCCTTGTGGGTGTAACCTTCAATGGCGTATAAATTGAATACCACTCGGAATCCATGTGGGAGGCTTTGAATTTTTTGCAGGAGTGATTCCATCTCCATCGTAGCGATACTTTCATTCACGGAAACTCCCTCTTGTTCTGCTACCGCAGCTTCGGTGTGTACTTTTCGCGTTTGTTGTTTTCTGTATTGCTGTAAGGCTGTGTTGACGGTGATTCTGTGCAACCAACCGCCTAAATTTCCTTGTTCTTCATAATTTTTTAATTGATCGAACGCTCGAATAAAACTCTCCTGAACAATGTCATTGGCTTCGTCTTCATCGGGCGCATAGCGGAGTGCAATTCCTTTTAATTTGTAGCAAAATCGATCGTATAGCTCCCGCTGTGCCTGTCGTTTGTTCCGCAAACACGCTTGAACGAGATCGGCATCGCTGAGTTGTTGATATTTAGATCGAATGATTCTAATGTTCGCTTTTTTTTATCGAAGAACGGGAGAATTTTTCATTTCTTGCCCAAGAGTATAGAGGTTCGTAATTCTGCCCCGAATCGATTGGGTGCGAATGTGTAAATTTCATGATTCAAGATTGTTTGCCAATTGCGACGGTACGTAATCGCAGCAGAGATTTGAAATCTTCCCATGAAATAATCGACCCCAATACCTGAATGGACGTCCAATTGAATGTCGTTCCAACTATTATTTTTGAAATTCCGCATCGGAAGTCCTACAATTTGCCCCAATTCTACGTGCATCTTAAAGCGATTTGGGAATATGTAATAGCGCGCGGAAAATGGTGTTTCAATCGTGTAAATAGGCGTTGGATAGAACCAGGTATAGTCCAACGGATAGAAGACTCCTGGTAAATCAGTATTGCAGTAATAATAAGAACTCGAACGTTTTGTAATATTCAATCCAGAAACCAATTCCAGATTTTTTGTGATTCGGTAATTAACGTTTGCTCCAGTGGTGAATTCTGTCTGATGAAGATATGGGTTGTAGGGTTCGTAGCAACCACCGGGTAAAATACCGACGCCGCCACATCCATTTTTATCGAAACTATGATTCAGTTGAAAGTTCGCTCCAATGCGCCAGTCTCCCTGGTTTTGACCAATGCTATTGAAGGAAATAAAACTGACGGTTAGCAAAAGAAATCGTAACATAATGAAGTATTTACAAGCACAATGCGGCACCTCGAGAAAAGGTTGCATTGACGGAAAATAAATTATCGAATACAAAAAAAACGCGTCTGCTGTCGTTTGCTCAAAGGACACTCTTCTGAATCGAGAAATAAATTACATTTGTGCCATGTCGCGAAATAATGCCATGATCTTCATCTTTATAACCATTACGTTGGATGCGGCTGGCGTGGGGATCATTATTCCAACACTACCTGAATTGATTGCAGAGGTCGGAAAGATTTCTCTGGATGCTTCGAAAGGATATTTTCTGATCATGGGAGTGGCGTATGCCGCCATGCAGTTTTTATTTTCGCCAGTGATTGGTGGTTTGAGTGATCGCTTTGGCAGGCGCCCCGTACTTCTTTTATCACTTCTGGGATTGGGATTGGATTATATTATAATGTTTTTCGCGCCTTCGTTAATTTGGTTGGTGATCGGACGTTGTGTTTCTGGAATGTTTGGCGCAAGTTATTCTACCGCAATGGCGTATATTTCGGACATTTCTACCCCCGAAAATAAAACGCAAAATTTCGGAATGGTGGGAGCAGCCTTCGGAGTTGGTTTTATTCTTGGCCCTGCCATTGGTGGCTTTCTTGGTGAAGTCGGCGTGCGTGTCCCTTTCTTGGCTGCTGCAGGGGTTTCGTTGATCAATTTTATTTATGGATTCATTGTTCTCAAAGAAACACTTCCTGTTGCGAAAAGACGTCGCTTTAATTGGAAAAGATCAAATCCCATTGGAGCGGTCATTCAAATTCGAAAATACAAAGCGTTGGGATATCTCTTTGCGGTCATTTTTATCTATTATTTGGCGGGTACAGCGATTCAATTTACCTGGGTGTATATGACCAAGGAGAAATTTGATTGGTCGGAAAGCGATGTTGGCCTTTCATTAGCCGTCGTTGGAATATGTATCGCAATTGTACAAGGTGGACTTTCAGGATTTTTTTCGCGAAAATTTGGTGACGTGAAAACCAGTTACATGAGTTTGAGCATTTTTATTGTCGCTTGTATTGGAATTGGGTTTGCGCCAAGTGGTTGGATGTTGTACGCGTTGATGTTGCCGTACGCTTTGACTGGTTTAGCGGGACCTGCGATTCAGGCAATTATGTCGAACAATACGAATCCCTCGGAACAAGGAGAGTTGCAAGGAACGATTACGAGTGTGTTGAGTTTGTCTGAAATCCTCGGACCAATTATTATGATTGGACTCTATTCCTGGACAACGGTAGGCTTGCCAGATCATCAACGCGTGTACGGATCTCCTTATTTTGCCGCAGCTATTTTTGTTGTGATCGCTGTTGTACTTTTTCGATTGGCAACGCGGAATTATACAGAACCGACTCCAAAGGAAGTCAATGAAGATGTTGGAGTGACGACGAAGGATACCACAGGAATGAACAGCGTTTCTGCGGTTGTTTCGGAAGAATCTTAAGTTTCGCTTCCTTCGTTTTCAACAAAATCCTTAAACAAATCAAGGTATTTCTGTGATTGTTTTTTGAAAGCACCAGGCATCAATACACCGAATAGCCTCATCATTCCCGAAAATTTGAATTCATTCTTTGTCCAATAACGGGTTGTTCCGTCACCTAGATCTATAAAATGATTGTCGATCGCATTAAATACATTTTTCGCTTCGTAAGTTGCACTGAATCGATCGGGGAGAGCCTGCTTCGTGATCGTTTCGATCATTTCGATGTCGCGTTTTCCCATTTTGTATTTGAGACGATGTTGCGCACCAATTTCTCCCGAATTGCCCGTGATTGCTTCTATGGAAATGAACCCAGGTTGCCATTTCGCTAGATTATCGGGGTTTTCAAAAAGTTTTACGACTTCCACTCTGGGCGCTTGAATAATGACTTCGTTCTGGTATTTCATAATTGGATAAATGGTGTTCTAATGTAGCAAATTTGAAATAAAGAATGGAACACATAATCCGAGAGAAATCATTACATTCGAATCCATGAGATTGCGTCCTCCTCAAACCAACTACGCTTCGGTAGAAGAAATTGGAAAGTTCAACATGATTTGGAATGTCAGTTTGGCTTTAGTTCCCATTTTTTTATTCCTTTTTGGACTTCATGTTTATTTTAAAGATGTGAATTGGACAACCTCGTTTGCTGCATTTTCTCTTGCGGCATTTAACTTGCTGGTTCTATGGAAAACCCGGAAGTATTTTTGGGTTGCCGTTTGGTCTGTGGTGCTTTCAGCCGTGATTTGTCAAATTTCCATTTTTGTTGTTGCTGATTCACATGTTGTTACGGATACCATGTGGTGCATCATGTCGGCATTTTTTGCGTACTTCATTTTTGGTTGGATTGTCGGTTCAATTGTTCTGTTAGCGAATTTATCAGGGCTATTGCTCTTTTTATTTATGGTTGGCGACGGTGAGATTATTGCTAAAGGATTAAATCCACAGGCGGTGGATAGTCGTTTGGTAATCAACGTGTATTATGTAGCAATTGCACTGGCATTTGTCATTTACAAAATGCTTGAAAATAATTTGGAAATCAATCGCCGTTACAGCGAGCAAATTGATCGCAATGAAGTATTAATGAAGGAAATTCATCACAGGGTTAAAAACAACCTCCAAATAATTTCTAGTTTGCTGCGATTACAATCAATTGAGACAGACGATGCGGAAGTCAAGGAGCAGTTCGAAGAAGCAATCGGTCGCATTCGTAGTATGGCACTGATTCATGAGAAAATGTATCACGACGATGATATGTCGCAAATTGACTTGCCTGCCTATTTAAAATCGCTCTCCAACGATATTGTGCAGTCGCAAGAAACACATTTACAACTGAAATTTGAAGTACTCTCTGAGCTGAACAGGGTAGATATTAAGAACATTGTTCCTATTTCTTTGATATTTAATGAGTTGATAACGAATAGCCTGAAGCACGGATTTACGGATTTTTCTTCAGCAGTCCTGCGTTTGGAAATTGCGTTGGAAGATTATGGTGTTGTTTTTCGGTACAGTGACAATGGGGAATGGAAAGCGCCCAAATCAACAAATTCCTTCGGATTGGAACTCGTCGAAACCCTGAGTGAACAAATGGAGGGTACGTGTGTTCGTGAAATTAACAACGGAACGCATTATACGCTAACGTTTGATAAAGATCAATTCTTTTTTAAAGCGTAGGATGGCTGTTTATGTAGCCATTGAATTGCATGATCTTTTGTCATAAACCCGCGAATTTTTACTGGAGCCTTGCGAAATGCCGTGTAGAAATTCAACGAAATCCGTTGGGATGAATTTTTAAGGTAAACCGAAACCGCTGAAATGGCGTTGGAAACTACTGCCGATTGAAGTAATTGCATGGCCGCGTCGCTAAAACACAAATCGTGTTCACAAAGGACAAGTACTTTTACCTTTTTTTCCAGCGCAAATTGATCAATGGCCTCCAAAACGCTATAAATCTCCTTGGGTTCAATGCAGTATTGTGAATCAACATAATTCCATTCAAGTAAAAGGGAAGCAGCGTCAAGCTTGTACAACGTTAATCCGAACTTTACGTGGTGAAAGTCCTGAATGGGATATTCCGGGGTTAAGATATTTTTTACAGATCTCAAGCGTTTCAGTGAATGATTCGAAAATAGGGTTCGTTCGCAACCTACAACATACGTTTAAAAGTCACGATAAAGTGTAAATATAGCGCAAAAAGTGTTCTCTTGATCCGAGAACACTTTTATTTTTAGCGAATACGAATCAATACTTAACAAAAGGCGCACTGTCGTGCTGTCCATTTTCGTAATTCACTTCAAGACGATAAACTCCCCGCATAAGGAAAGTGAGATCTAATGTTTCTTGCTGCGACGTTTCGAGTACCTTTCTTCCAAGCGCGTCGAACACCGTTACAAATGCGATTGTTTCTGGTGCTTGAATTGTCAGGGAATTTTGCGCAGGGTTGGGGAAAATCTGGAGTGCCGTCAAAGCTAAATCATCGATGCCGACATTGCCGCTTCCACCACCACCGCCTGGTACGTAGTTACAAAAAACGGCATTAATCTTATCGACGAGTGGTGTCCCTGCAATGATCCCAGATCCTGGACTCGTTTCGAGGTAATCGCCTGTAATTTCCCAAATAATTGCGCCACGTAGGTTTTCTTCAACGACCATCTGCGATTTTAATTCAATGGATTGCTCATTGTCGTAGGACAAGAAGGTATTTGAATTGGTTCCGAGCATGTAAGGTACTTTGGCAGTAGCATCCCAATGCTCTGTAAACTGAGATTGATTCAGTAAAATGTTGTAGTAAAGAGGTGTTCCATCGTCTAAAGCGAAGATCGTATTGTCAGCAACTCCAGTGCTGGGAACATGCAAACCTGGAGCACCGTTAGTGATGGCGGAACGACCGTAAAATGCCATTCCTACAGTAATTTTTTGAGGGTCTACACCACGATCGTTCACGAGGCGGTTTACAGTAGAACGAAGATTGAATTCAGGGTCTCCCTGTGCGGAAGCTTCCAAAGGGGCATTGTGATTGGTAATCGCATCCCAGGTGCCAAAGAAATCATAACTCATTAAGTTGATAATGTCCAACAAAGGCGCTACCTGATTCCAGTCAACATTGGACATATTTGTTTCAGAAGCACCAACCGCAGCGGTGAGCAAATACGCCTTCCCAGTAATGCCGCTATGAAGATCCAACGCCGAACGCAGGTCCTGAAGTAACAAGGTGAAATTATTGAAATCTGCTGGAGAACCACCGTGTGCTGCAAATCCTGGATATTCCCAATCGAGATCGATACCATCAAAGTCGTAGGTGTCAATCAATTCGATACACGCTTGTGTGAAAGTGGCTCGTTTCTGAGCGTCAGCAGCAATGCCTGGAAAGTTATCAGAGAGCGTCCACCCGCCAATAGACGGAAGTACTTTCACGTTGTGCGCATGTGCAATTGCAATCAAAGACGTGTTCGGGATGTAGCCGCCGTTGTTCCAATCGGGTTGCCCCAACAATAGGTTCTCATCAGCCCATGCATCAAACAAAGCGATAGAACCATCAGACTGAGGATTGAGAAAGGCGTAATTGAGAATCGTGTATTTCGAATAATCGATGGTTTGAGGATTGACCAACTTATTTCGGTCGTACCATTGCCAATTGGGGTAATATCCAACTACTTCCATACAATTTTGGGCGCTTGCCTTGTAGGAGAAAAGTAAAATAAAGGTGTAAATTAAATACTTCATTTTCGTTGATTTTAGTTTTAAATGATGTGCGTTTGTTCAAGCAAAACTACGGTGTAAATCAAGCGAAAAAGGAACTTACTGTGCCGAATTGATCAATTAGAAAGTGATTTTTATAGGTGTAAAAATCATTGAATCAATTGTTTATGGATTTGTTTCTGAAATAGGATGGCGTGAGTCCCGTAATGCGTTTGAAATGCGAATTGAAGACTGAAATTGAACTGAATCCAACTTCTTTTGCAACGCCTTCGATGCTATAATGTTGGTATTCTTTTGCAATTAGTTTTGCGATAGATTTTTCAATACGAATTTGATTGATCCAGGTCGTGAAATTTACATTGTAATGCGCGTTGATTGCTTCGGAAAGATAGCTGCGATTGGTGCCAATTTTCTTTGCAATTTTGTCCATCGTCAATCCACTTTGTGCGTACATTCCTTTGCCAAGTACAAAATTTTCAAGTGCTTCAATGATTTCCGTGTAGGATGCATTTGAACTTGAAGCATCGACGGGTTTCGCATCTTTTACTGTCGACAGTTGTATCGTTTTTTCGTAAAGCAATTGGTTTTTCTTTCGTGTTTTTATCCACAGCCAAAGGATTGCCCCGAGCAATAACGATAATAGTGCAATTCCTACTAAAAGCCAACGTTTTTGTTGCCGTTCTATTCGCAAAATAGTCGCTTGACGTAAGGCTTTTTCTTTCGCAATATTTTCTTGATGAAGCAATTCCAGTTCTTTCGTTTTTTCAGTTGCAGCCTGAATGTCGACCATCTCACGCAAATCTTGGTATTGTTTCAGGTGTGCCAGTGCAGTTGGGCAATCGTCTTGTGCTAAAGCCAATGTATAAAAGGCATGGTGAAAGCGAATTTGTTCGAGTTGCAAACCTTTTGTTTCCGAGGCACTCAATCCTGAACGGTAGTTCTTATCCGCCAATTCCAGCGAGTCCTGTTGCAAATAGATGTCCCCAAGATTTCCGTACGTGCGAATTTCAGCAATTGGGTTCATCGTTGCTTTGTGATTGCGCAAGGCATCTTGGAACGTCGCTTTTGCTGCTTCCAGGCGGTTCATACTGAGATAGGCCACCGCGAGGTTCATTTCCAGATAGAGTTGCGTCTTAGCCGAACCGTAGGCAGCAAATTGTTTTCCGTTTTGGTAAGCGTTCAGTGCTGCATCGTACTCTTTTAGAGCGACCAAAATGCTCACGAGCGATGAATATTTAGCCGCGAGTCCTTTTTTTATATCGTTTCGCGTAAGCAATGAGATACTCTGATTCACGTACTTTTGGGCCAGAGATGGGTTTTCTGAATTGTAATTGATACTTCCCAGTGTTGCTAAATATTCCGCTTCTATCTCAGGACGGGATTTTTCGTAAACAACGGCGTGTAATTTTAAAAAACGCAATGCATCGGTTGGGTATCCGAGACGCGAAAGCACTTTTGCATAGGCTATCTCGTTCAAGTATTGCGAGGACTTATCAACCGTACTTTTCGAGATTTCAAGGTATTTTGTTTTAAGCGCTGTTTTTGAAGTACACGATTCGTATTGCATTTCAAACAATTCCGTTGGTTCGTATATTTTTTGTTGGGAAAAAACGCCCGTAGTATAGAGAAACAGGTACCCTAAAAGAATCCAAACGCGAAAGACATTCATTTGCATACACAAGTTTACGGCAATTCTGATACTTTTTGAATTTATTTCATTTGTACGGTAGGAATCCTAGAGAATGTACCGAAAAAATCGTGGATGAAGAAGCTGATGTTCCAATTTGAAACCAATTCTCTTGCTGTACGAATGTTTAGCGGGGCGCCTTAAAAAGCGCACTTACAGGTCCATTTTTTGTGTTCGATTGTTTTTGAATGGTGATCCCCAATTGATCCAGTTTCTTCAACATGTTTCTCAATTGAATGGTATGTTCACTCCAAATGATATGGTCGGGTAAGATGGTTCCGATGGGATTTTTCGTTGCCGTGTTGGAGAAGATCAAGGTTCGCTTTTTATCATCGTCCGTTATTTTTGTTCGAATGGTACATCCTAACAGTGCTATTGGAAGTTGGAGACTTTTCTGCCGCTTGCAACGAAGATCGGTCAAATGTAGCCTAATTTCTTTTTCGTCGGTTTCCATACCGATCACGTAGTCCACACGACGGTTTTTGCGGATCAATATGATGTTTGTGATGATCATAACCAGCGCGCTTCCACCAAAATGCACGATTGGGTGCTCCAGAATGAATTTAACCAGGCTCAATCCTGGATCGAATTCGCTATGGCGATGATGGCGTTTTGAAGTGAGTAACATCGGACCAAAAAACAACAACGCGAACGTTCCTACAAATGCAACAGCAGATTTCAATAGGTGCTCCCAAACAATATGGGTGGCGTTTCCGGGTAATGGGATTTTAAGCAGTTGTTTCACTCAGGTTTGTCGTTAAGCGTACTACTTTTTTTCTGCTGATGCAGTTCTACGAAGGCGCGCATACCAAAGAATAGCACGATGTATACAAAAGCTGGAACTTTCGAGAGGAAGAGTATAAATAGGATTCCTGCTGCCATCAATAAAATTTGAATCACAAAAATGCGACGATACGGACCAATCAACAATTCTTGAAATGACACCGTTTCCCTTTCTTTTTTGAGAATGTAGCGAGCGATAAAATCGACGCCATAACTAAAGAAAATCGCGAAAATCCCGAATTTCAACGACCAAATGGATTGCCAGGATAACAAATGATTCGGCTTACCAATAAATTCACCACCAAAAAACGCTTCGATAAAAGAGGCGTGAATAAAACAAAAGAAGCCAAAATGAAGGATGAAAAATGGCACGAGAATTCCTTTCAATTGCTGCTTCTTCATTTGATGTTGGTTGATTTCAATCTCATCTTCCCCTGGGCGTCCCTGAAAAAAAATAATTCTGAGAATCCCGTAAAATCCAATAATGATGTTTTCAATCCAAAAGAGGAGCATCAATTCCCCGACATTCCAGTGAAGCGCGATTGCCAGAACAATTAGTAGAAGATTCGTCAATAAAAGTGCCTGAATTTCACGCGCTCCAAAGTTGATCGTATTTAGAAAGGATTTCATAGGGGCTGTTCAATGTTTTTTCGTAAAACCATGCTTTTGATTTAAACCATTACCATCCATTGGCGTTTTTTTGCTCTTCGATTTCGTATAGAATTTCGTCTTTTTCGGGCAAATCGTTTAAGAGCGAAAAGATACAAAATAGATTAGACGCAATACACGTGCCGATTTAATCGTAAGGAGCATATGAAGTAATGCGCCAATTTCCTTGCGGATGCTTTTCAATAATGATGTTATAATCGCCGTCTCGATACATCGCGTCTCTACGCACGAAACCGCGGTATTTTTTATCAATGCTTTGCATTTCGATCAGTCCATCTTGCTGCATCGATTGGGTATAGTCTGCAAGGGTAAGAAAGGAAGCAACAACCTTTGCAATGGGCTGAGAATTCATGTGGTTTTCAGCATACATCAACGCGGTATCTACGATCGTGAAATAAGTGGTGTACGGATCGAGATAGTCCTCTAATGCTAGCACATCGGGACAGTTGGTGAATCCTGTGAAGTATGGAAAACGGTAGGTAGAGTCATCCAGTTGAACCCCACCAATGGAGAGCAATTCTTCCAGAAACTTCCAGTGCGTTGTGGGATCAAAATAAACCGTACCAAATTCGCCTCCTCCATGGCTAAACACTACGTTCGTGTCCATAACCGAAAATAGCAGTGTGGTATCTTTAAGTTGTGTTGCAAGTTCTATTTTTTGCAGTGTTTCTCGAAGGGAAGGGTCGGAAATAGGACGCAAATCTTTGGGGCAACTGGGGTAATGAAGGGTAGGGATTTTAAGGATGGTATCTTTCGGTACTTCGATCGCTTTCTTCGTTTCC
>JBNKGN010000023.1:0-18047 GCA_050289845.1 Crocinitomicaceae bacterium
CCATCATGCCCGGTCAGGAGATAAAACAATATGGTGAACTCGAACAGGACTCATTCGAAGAAATTCAGGATGCAACACAAGACTTTCGATTTGTAGAATTGGAAGCAGGTAGATGGTTGCGTCCATCCGAATTGATTGAAATTGGAGCGAAAGCAAATCCTGGGAAAAAATTGCATGCCGTGATGACGTACAAAGACAGACGGGCGTCAAAATTGATTTATTATAGCTTCAAAGAGGCCTATTATGATTTTGTATATATCCACCCGCAATCGGGCGAAGTTCTGAAAGTCTATGATGTCCGCAACAGTTTTTTTGGATGGATTCTCGAAGGGCATTTTTATTTGTGGTTGCCGCCGCAAATTGGACAGCCAATTGTAGCGATTGCCTGTTTGATTTTTCTGATCCTAATGGTCAGCGGATTGGTTTTGTGGTGGCCAAAAAACAAACGGGATCGAAAGCAAAAACTCAAAATTAAATGGAACGCCCGATGGCGCCGAAAAAATTATGATTTACACAGCGTCGGAGGCTTTTACATTTTCTTCGTTGGTGGCATTTTCGCATTTACAGGGTTAATTTGGGGATTCCAATGGTTTCGCGACGGTGTTTACAAGGTGACTTCAGGAGGTGACACCTATCAATCGTATTCCGAGCCGAAGTCGGAGGCACCACAAATAGGTCAAAATTCGATAGATCTTGTGTGGCAGAAAATGCGCACCGATTATCCGAACGCTGGTTGGATTGAAGTACACATTCCGCACGATGAATCTCATGCCATTGCCGCCAATGCCAATCCAGACATTACAACGTATTGGAAGACGGAATATCGCTATTTCGATCAAAAGACAAGAAAGGATTTGGACGTCACACACCATTGGGGAAAAACGAAAAATGCCACTTTTGCCGACAAACTGATGCGCATGAATTATGACATTCACGTCGGGGGGATTTTTGGGTTTTTCGGCAAAAGTTTGATGTTCGCTGCCAGTCTGATAATCGCGTCATTGCCAGTGACGGGCTTTTTGATTTGGTACGGGAGAAGAGCAAAAAATCGAGCGTAACAATCGCAACCTAGACCATTTTTGTTTTCACCCAGTCGATGGCTTTCGGTAGGGAGAAAAATATTTTTGTGGGCTTCACAGGTTTGTTGAAGCGCAAATAGAAATCGGTGATTAGTTTTTGAGAAATACTTCCAATCACAATCGCATCGCAGTAGGTGTATTTGTTGTTTTCAGCCGAAGCGGACCATTCGCGCGTTTCTGGATCGGCCTCGGCAAAAGAGTCGAAATGAAAAATATTGTAATACTTCCCGCCACCATTTGCATCTAAAAATGCGTAAGCAAAATCAATTACTGCGCGATCAATTTTTTCATATTTGAGAACGTGAACGTAGAAAATTCGATTGCTGTAGATAGTCATTGTAATCCCCCTGATTTGGGTGATAGCCACAACAGATGCCTCAAAAATATCTGTATTTGGTTTTTCAGTGGTCATAGAATATTGGCTATCTTTAGCAGTCTAAAAATAAGAATAAATGCAACGATATCAAAGCTATATACTTGGCAAATGGACAGATGGTGAGGGAGTTGAGACAAAATTGTACAACGCGATTACGGGAGAACAATTTGGAGAAACGTCCAGTGCGGGCTTCGATTATGCGGCTATTCTTGAGTACGGACGACGTACTGGCGGAGCGAAATTGCGCAAGATGACTTTTCAGGAGCGTGGACGAATGTTGAAAGCGTTGGCCTTGCATTTAATGACGCTTAAAGCAAAATATTACGAAGTGAGTGCCTGGTCTGGTGCCACAAAAGTGGATTCATGGATCGATATTGAAGGAGGAATTGGAAACTTGTTTGCCAATGCTTCGCTACGACGCCAATTTCCAGATTTGCCGTACTATGTCGACGGAACAATGGCTCCGCTTTCGAAAAATGGAACGTTCATTGGACACCACATCATGACACCGAAACAAGGTGTAGCCATTCATATCAATGCCTTCAATTTCCCAATTTGGGGAATGCTCGAAAAAATTGCAGTCAATCTTATGGCAGGAGTTCCTGCAATTGTGAAACCGTCTGAATATACGTGTTATTTAACCGAAGTCATGGTGCGCGATATTATCGCTTCGGGAATTTTACCAGAAGGCGCTTTGCAACTTATTTGTGGATTAGGACGCGGCATTATTGATCACGTTGATTCGGAAGACGTGATTACCTTCACGGGAAGTGCACATACGGGAAAAGTCCTCAAAGGCTTGCCACACATTACCGAACGTAGTGTCGCATTCAACCTCGAAGCAGATTCGCTGAATGCATCCGTTTTAGGAGAGAAAGCAGTGCCTGGAACGGAAGAGTTTGACCTTTTCGTGAAAGAAGTTACTCGTGAAATCACCGTTAAGGCAGGACAAAAATGTACGGCTGTTAGAAGAATTTTGGTTCCAGACAATTTAATGGATGAAGTGCAAACGGCAATTTCGAAACGATTGGCATCAACCACGATTGGTGATCCTTCGCAAGAAGGCGTTCGTATGGGGTCGTTAGCAACACGCTTGCAAGTTGATCGCGTTCGAGAAAGTGTAGAGCTGCTCGCAAAGTCCCAGGAAATTGTTTTTGGTGATATGGACAATTTTGAAGTTGTGGGAGCGGATAAAGACAAAGGGGCGTTTTTCTCTCCTATCTTGTTTAGAAACAGTGATCCATTCAATAAAGTAGATGTGCACAGCGTGGAAGCATTCGGTCCTGTTTCGACGATTATGCCTTATAAAAATATGGACGAAGCGATCGAATTGGCCCGCATGGGGAAAGGATCGCTCGTTTCTTCGATTGTGACACCTGACGATAAAGAAGCACGTGACTATGTGGTGGGTGCGGCAAGTATGCACGGTCGAATTCTCGTCTTGAACAAAGATTGCGCGAAAGAAAGTACAGGTCATGGTTCTCCAATGCCATTATTGACACACGGTGGACCTGGTCGTGCTGGTGGTGGTGAAGAGATGGGAGGAAAGCGTGGTGTATTGCATTATTTGCAACGTACGGCAATTCAAGGACACCCAACAACGATCACAGAAATCACACAGCAATTCCAAGTGGGAGCAGCAATGCCAGAAGCCAATCCGCATGTGTTCCGCAAGCATTTTGAAGAATTGGTGATTGGAGAAACGGTTTTCACGCACAAGCACACGGTAACGGAAACGGACATCGTTAATTTTGCCAATGTATCGGGAGATAATTTCTACGCACACATGGATGCTACATCACTCGACGGGACTATTTTCGAACGTCGCGTGGCCCACGGTTATTTCTTGCTTTCGAAGGCGGCTGGTTTGTTTGTCGACCCGAAAAAAGGCCCTGTGCTGCTTAATTACGGTGTGGAAGAAGCCCGATTTACAAAACCCGTGTATCCAGGCGCAACGATTGGTGTGCGTTTCACAGTGAAAGAAAAAATCGATCAAGAAAAGCGTTCTGAAGACGACATCGCAAAAGGAATTGTGAAATTCCTCGTGGACATTTACGATGAAACAGGCGAAACTGTTGGGTTGGCAACGATCTTAACCATGGTCCGCAAGATCGATCAGACGCAATAATTCCCTTACGGATTGAATACCGTTTTTGTGTAGACTGCATTTTCGTTTACCACACGAATTTGGTAGACGCCGCTTGGTAACGCGCAATTTCGATGTAAGCAGTTCACATCTTGCTGATTCCATTGATGATCCAATACTTCTTGGCCTGTAAGGTCGAAGACTGTTACATTTTCAGGTGAAATCGCCGCTGATTCAAAGCAAATGTACAGTTGTTGATCGGTGATATACGCGTAAAGGTCGTCTGAGCTGAACTCGCTGATGCCAGAGGTTCCTGTGGCGTCAATTGTGACCGGAATGGTATCGCTACACCCCAAAGCATCCGTGATGACTACTACGTATACGCCAGGAGCCAGGTCGGTGATATAATCAGAAAAAGAAACAGCTCCGATCGTGTACGTAAAAGGTGGCGTCCCTCCCCAGACGAAAAACTGAACCGTTCCAGAAGGTGTGGTAGTCGAAGAAGGTGTTGTTAAATATTGGGTATTGAAAAGCGGCGTGTCGTTAATCGTTAAGCTGTCGGTCTGCACGCAACCATAAATGGAAGTGATGGTATACTCATACGTTCCTGCAGGAAGCGAAGGATGCAATGCTCCGACGAAATTATCGGACCAATAAATGGAATCTACAAGGTTCGACTGTGTCGGAACGATTTCAGCCGCCCCTGGATTGCCGCAATTCGCATTTGTGATGATTTCTTGATAGGACAGAGGCCCGTTAAAATGCACGTATAGCTCGTTGCTTTGAAAAAGCGTGTCACCGACTAAATTTTCTGCTTGATACGAGTAGTATCCCGAGTTCGTTACTTGAATAGAGGGAGTGGTTGCTCCAGTATTCCACAAATAATTCGTGTACCCGGCAGGATGAAGAAGTACAGTATCACCGACGCATTTTTGAATCACGTTGACACCCTGGATCAATGGGATATTAACCGTTGATTGCTCCAGAATTTGATAATTTTCATTTGCAAGCAGGTCGTATTCTTTCATCACGATGCCACTTGGAAAGGTGATAATCACGGAATCAACAACCATCGCACTTCCTAAGCCGAAGATTTTGTGCTGTGAGTTTTGAGCGCACATAGCATCACCACAAAAAACCATTTGCGTTTGGTGCTGTCCATTCGCGAACACCTCCACACGTGCACCAATGGCATTTAAATTCGAAACGGAACCTTTTGGAGTTATTTTGATATGGTTATTTGTATTGCCAGAATTCGAAAAAACATGTTGTGGTACTCCGTCATTCACTACGATGATATCGTAAAAACCATCATTGTTAAGATCCCCTTTTAGCGGACTATACGAGGAACAAATGAGATCGCCTGTTACAGAATCGGTGTAGTCGGTGAAGCCTAATCCTCCGTCATTGTGATAGAAAACAGAACTTCTTTCATTAAAAATTTGGGCATCAGTGAAACTCGTGGCGATGTAAAGATCTTCAAAACAATCGTTATCATAATCTACCCACAGCGAGCCCCAGGCAAAATAATTGGTGTCCACTCCCATGCTTCCTGCGATGTTCGTAAATACGCCGTTTTGGTTCGAATAGAGTTTATAATCTACGGGTGTCCCATTGGATATTGCACCGTTGGCTACATCGGATTCAAAAATATCGAAGTCTGCATCGTTGTCGAAATCAGCGATTGAATTGCTCATAGGATTGTGCCCATAATTGTGCAATCCTGTCGCCATCGTTACATCGATAAAGCTTCCGTTCACATTTTCGAAAAAGGCATTTCCAGCGTATTCACGATCATTGATGATGTGCAGATCCAGGTCGTTATCGTTATCATAATCGAACCAAACAGGCATAAATGAAGGTTGTGCTCCATTGTCGATCCCTTTGTTGACGGCAGATTCTATAAATGATTGATTGTTTTGATTGATGTAGTACAAATTGTGAGACGCGTTAGGACCGTGCACTTGTACCGTTTCGTACGCACAAACATAGAAGTCCAGATCTCCATCGCCATCTGCATCCGCGAACGCAACTCCGTAAGCAGAGAAAGGCGCAGTAGAAATCCCCACGGCACTCGTAACATCTGTGAAATTGAAATTGCCATCATTCTCATACAGGCGAACGCCGATATCATGAAAAGTGACAAACAAATCTAAGGTGCCATCATTGTTGTAGTCCACCCAGGTGATTTGGCGCACTGCTCCTGGTGCATATACATACGATCCAATTTGTTCCAGTGCTCCTGCGTTGTTATGATAAAAAACCAGCGAATCATTGGTGACGGGCAAAACCAAATCGTCCCATCCGTCGTTGTCAAAATCATAAAATGAACCGCCATTCGCCCAATGATTGGCCGATGATTGAATATGCGTAATGTTTTGATTGGCCGCGATATCCGTGAGGGTTTGTGCTGTCACAACCTCACATGTCAGCAATACGAGTAGAGCGAGGCGAAGTTTGATCATTTCACGATAATTTTGAATTGTACCGCACCATTATTCAAATAGTACATACCTGTTGCCAATTGCAGCGGTTCTGAAACCCATGTGTTATTCGACGAAGTAAAGGTGACAGGCATCACGAATTGCCCAAGAGCATTGATGCAATTAAAGACGTGATTGTCCGTATGGGAGTCGATACCAACTAGAGTGATTTGTGCGCCCGATGCAACAATCGAAGGATAAACGTACGCCTGACTTTCAGAAGTTTCCACAATTCCCAATATCGGGTTGATCTGGAAGAATTCTGCCAGGTTTAAGACCGTTTGAAGGTTTCCTGCGAGATCGACCGCGCCGTTGATCGCAATATCAAATAAGGTAGTTTGCGCTGGACTTCCCTGAAGTTCATAGTTGAATGTATGATTGGTACCGCTCGACCATGTCGCACCTACTTGCGGGAAATTTACAGGCATTGTAGGCGAAAAGACCATCACAGGAGAGGTATTTGTTTGCATGGCTTCGTCGTAGATCACCAAAACTTCAAAAGATTGCCCCCATTGATCCAAATCGTAATCATTCGCATAAATATTCAAAATGCTAGGGTTTTTCGTATCAATCGTGGTAAATCCAGCGAAGGAATGAAGTGCTTGCGCGTTTCCGGCAAAATCCTGGGCGTACTGAACTTCCAAATCAACTGGTGCTACCTCCACATTATTATCGAATACCTGGAAAAATGCGCGGTAGGTAAAGGAGTCCAAATAGGCACTCATTGGCACATTGTATTGAACGGAATTGGAAATGGTCTGAGACGCCGTGTGCATTACCAATGGCGCTACGGTTGTATCCATCGGCTCGCTGAACGTGACGTCTACATAATAATTGGATGTTCCAGCAATACTGTCGCTGATAACAGGTTTACTCGGTAATTGACTTACAACTTCTGGTGATTTCATATCACTGTGAATTACGGTTGCTTGAAAGCCATTCATCATTGGATTTCCTTTGGAGTCGTTCAATCCGTTCAAAACCAAATCGAGTGCCGTATAGTCATTCACATCTGGATAAATGAGGAAATGAAGCGAAACAGTATTCGTGTCGGTCCAACTGCTCAACGTCGGATTGTGAACGATTGTTGCGAACGTAGTTCCTTGATCTTCGAATGCGGCAGTCGGCAATACAGCCGTATCCATCGCTTCACTAAACACCACTTCCACTGTTAGTTGTGGACTCGATAAATCTGCTTGAGTGATCAATAAATCATCTGGAGTCACCGAAACAATTGTTGGATTTTCAGTATCAATGATAAATGGAGCCGTTTCATTTGTTGGAGCTATTGCATTGGAACGCAAATCCGTAACATTTGAAATTGCAATAGAAATAGTATCTACCCATTCATCAAAATCTACAGCATCAAACACAGCTACATAGGTAGTGTCATCAATCCAATTCGAAAGGGGAAGGTTCGCAGTCAATGTTGGATTAAGGTAATTGGTTCCAGAGAACACCAGACCAGGAACGAACACAGTGTCGCAAGCCTCGTCAAAAGTCAACGTCAATTCGAGGTTTTGAGAAGTCACTCCGTCATTCACTGTGGTATAATTGGTTGTGATACTGGTCAATAATGGACGTCGCGTATCTACGATAAACTGGTTCACGAAGGTATATCCTGAAAGTAACGTAGCCGTAGCTGTCTGAAGATTTTCCAAACGAATTTCGGTGGTCAATAATTCCATGGAGCTAGTCAATACATCCAAGGTTACCACTAGGTTAAAGGAGTCTGTCCATACCAGTTGATTGACCGAAACAGCACTCGATAAAAGGGGTGTATTTAAGGTGAAAACGGCTGCCACAGAAGTGTCCATTGCAACATTAAACTCAAAGTCAATGGTAAATTGATTTCCGATATCTGCAAGATTGATAATAGGATCAGAGCAATTTGTGGCAATCAAAGCGGGATAGTTGATAGAGAAGATGGAATCTGCAAAAAGCGACGCCATTGGTCCAACAATATCTCCAATTTTTCGACCAGGCATGTCATCAATCGGTGGATGAATTCCTCCCCAGATTCGGGAAAGGCTGCATTGATCAGAAGCATCTTTGTAGGATGCCCATTGTAGGCGGACAGTATCACTTGGTCCTTCTTCGAATTGAAGGTACTCGTTCATCGGAGCAACAAATTCGCCCATTCCGCCTGGAAAGTAAGGGGATCCGGTGATGAATTCCATCGTGTGGGCTGCGGCACGTGAAAAGGTGGAATGACCAGATACAAATCCAGCAAACGGCGGTGTTACAAATGTTGGTCGTTGGTACGGCCACCAATTTTCCGCTAAAATCCACCCAACTCCAGCATCGTCTACCAAAGGATCAACGATATAATCGTGACCTCTCCAGGTGAAGACTTTGATTTTTCCAACATGTTCATTCCACTGTCCAGCAAGTGTATCTCCGATGTGTACAACTTCGATAAATCCTGGCAGCAATGGAATCCCATTCGGATCATAACTGAGTTCATTGGTATCCGAACTTTGTCCTTGATCCGCCATGTAACGAATAGCAGAAACGGGGCGTGCGTAATCATAATATCCTTTCAAACTCCAGGCACAAATTGCAGCATCGTGCACCGTTCCTCCTAAGGCCAATTGTGCTTTTACATCGTATTCTAAGGGGTCTAGAACGGGACCAACACCTCTCCATTTGCGCATGAATGTCGGTTGGTCGGATACGTAGTGGTAAATTTCAAACCAGTGTCCAGGAGGGGTCTCTGAGTCAAGACCGTCTGCCCAAAACTCGGCTAAAACGCGTGCATAATCGGCGCGATGAACCATTTGAGGCGTATACGGTTGTCCTGTTACGGGATTCACCGCATATCCTGTTCCGGGATCGCCACCATTTGTGAGATCGTAAAACAAAGGAAACTCGGAAGAATCTGTCGGATACCAAGTATTGTTTCCAATGGAAGCAGGAGAAATATCCCACATAACGCCATCGGCCGTGTCTAAATGTGATTGCCAGATACTAACCAGAGAATGATTCCACTTGTAAAATGAATCCCATGCCGTTGAGTCTCCTTCGGTGAGAAGGGCTGGCATCAAAGTGTCAAAATATACATTGTATGTGTCGCCATTTCTTGTCAATTGATTGGACATGCTTGGCAGCAAAGAAAAAGGTTGTACATCACCCCACTCTGGAGAAAGGTGCGGTTGGGTAGTAGTAATTACATTTCCCGATTGATCAATTAAGGTTTCCAATGCGAGCGGTTGCCAGTGATTGGGATCTTGAATATTGGGGTTTCCTGGTTGTGCCATTTCCAGCGGCGGATTCATTTGGTCGTAGTAAATGTTCTGGTAGTTATTCGACTCATTGGCACCGTCTGTCAATCCGTACAAATGGATTTGTTCGGCCAAGTAGTTCCCTAATTCTGCTGCTCCCCCGTTGATATAATCGGTGGAAGTGATGCTGGTGTCGTACCCGTATTGTGCCATTAAATCATTGATAAGCACTAAGGTTTGCGGGTAATCAGGAGAGTTGACGTATCTGCTTTGAATAAATCGATAAGAGGCATAGGAAATGGTCTCGTGGCGTGCGGCTTCTATATCTGCGGGAAGTACAATACTATCGTACGAACAGGAATAACCGTGGAGTGTGTTTCCAAGTAAAAAACGCGTACGAGAAGGGTCGTAAACAGCCCAGCCGTCGTAAGCAATGATAGAATGATGATACAAATTGCGTGCGTGTACCGTTGGACGTGCATAATCGTTTCGAATCGCTTCGAGGATAAGATTGTTCCATTGTCGTGCAATAGAAGGTGTTTGTCCAAAGGAAAAAACGGGAGATAGGAGCATCCAGCAAAGGATACCATAAGTAAATTGTTTCAAAGCAGTTTTGTTCTTAATAGTCAGATCACAAAGGTCAACTATTTAAAGCTATTACGGAAACGATTCTTCTCACTTTGAACAGATTGTGTCTCACGTGTTAAAAATTGGTCGCCCCATCGAAAATTTCATACAGTGTGTGCAGTCGACTAAGGTAAAAACGGATTCAAAATGGCATAACGAAGTTCATCGTAGACCTTATCGTTTTTAACAACAGCGTTTCGAGCGATGCCTTCAAATACAAATCCTGCTTTCTCTAACACGCGTGATGAAGCTTTGTTATACGAAAAGACACCCGCAAAAATGCGGTAGAGTTCCATCTGTCGAAATCCGTAGTCGACGGCCAATTTCACTGCTTCCGTGGCAATTCCTTGTCCCCAGAAATCTTCGCCGATAAAATACCCAATTTCTGCGGTCTTCCGATAAATATCGTCTTGAGGGTGAATTCCTATGTTTCCTACGTAGATGCCATTTTTTTCAATCACAAAGCGGTTTACGATGGTGCCGCTGGTCGCCATTTTAATAAAGAATTCGGCATCGCTTTCCGTGTACGGATAAGGGAAACTGTCTCTGAGATTTCCTGCTATTTTTGGATTGTTCGCATTTTGAACCATCGCGGGAATGTCCCGGTTCTCTGGGGGGCGTAATGATATTATTCCGTTGGTGATGGGCTGCATGAAACAAATATACGAGAATGTTGTAACGTTTGTTTGCTTGTCTAGAAGTTTGAAAAATAGGTATTTGTGCCTATTGATAAACTAAACGGCAACATTTAGTTTTATCCTCTAACCTAAGAGTACTATTGAATGAGTAATCGAAAATGGAATTGGCTTTGGGCTGGTGCGATAATTTTGGTTTTGTTGTGTTTTGGAAGTATCACTTGGATGATTTATTTGGAGCCTTGTGTGCCCGATTCACTTCAAGTCTCAAGTCAAGCATTGGGAGCATTTACAGGAATTTATGTCTCGTTTGTAATTTTTCTTCAATCAAAGGCAGAATCCGATCGTTTGAATCGAGAGATGCTAGAGCAATTTAAAATGGATAACGACCATCAAATTAATGCGATTCATGAAAGTGCTAAGGCGAAAGTAGAAGCAATTCATTTGATGCGTACCGAGATGGTGCAGGTGTTAAAGGAGCTGAAATTGACGACAGAAGGACTTAAAACAGAAGTGAAGGGTGACGGGATTGATTGTACAGTATTAAGAAGAGAAAAAAGAGAGTTGATCGAAAAAATCGAAACACTTGAGTCTGAGATAGGCTTGGCAGAACAGACGTTAGATGCTTTAAAAGAGTGGAAGTTTTTACGCACACCTGCAGAACGCGAAGACCAATTGAAAGTACAAAGAAACACCATCGATAAATTGATAAAAAAGCGAGAATACTTGTCGGCGGATTTGCGCCAGGTTCAGCAAAAATTGAAGAATTGTACAGATTAACGAGCGTATTTGTACGTAATAAATCAGGTATTTGTGCTTATTGGTTTATTGAAATGCCAGAAGTACCTTGCGCGTGAATTTTTTGTGCACCCGTAAAACTACTAGTTATGATTCACCCAAAACGAGCCTTAACACGGAAAGAGTTTGAGACGGAGAAGAAGAAGGTGTTGGGGTAGAAATTGAAATAGCAAGCCTTGAAAAAATATAGCAAGTTGTACCGATTGGACAGTATCGCTATTGCAGTAAGTGTTATTGTAGCGATAGGAGCATTGATGCATTCCTTTAAATATTTCGATCAGAAAGGAGAGAAAACTGAAAAGGAGTTTATTCAAGATCAATTCGTTACGCGTAATTATGACCACATTTTTGAAAAGGAAATATCTCCTGATAAAAGGATTGAAAGGAAAGAATTTTTGATGCACGTCATTGAAGAGCGCAAGAGTGATTACATAAGTAATAATGCGAACATTACATTATTAACTCAATTACTGACTGCTTTTTTAGTATTGGGGGTTCTAATCCTTTTTTATGATCCCACAGAATTTCAAATGCCCTTTGTCGAGGTCACTATTCCTGCGACCTTATTTCATTTGTTTATCGGTTTTGGAATGGTTTATCTATGGATTCAATTTGGATTGGCTTTAAATACCGGTGTTGATGGTCGTTTGGCATTACACTTCTTAATTCAGGAAGTTGAACAAGTTGATGGCAACCACTTATCTATAGCCTACAGCGAAGTTCATACATTAATTGATAAAGGAATAATAGATGCTTGGTGTCACTGGTACTATCGCATTTTTGATTTGAGAACACACGGACGTTTTCATGATTTTATTTCATGGATAGGTCTTTATCTTGTTTATGGTGGTTTTTGGGGAGCAATTCATGCCGTGGCGATTATGCTTTCTACGACAATATATGAGAAGAAAAGAAGTAAAAGAGGCGGGAAATTAATTCTACTACTTTTTATAGCTACCTTAATATTATTAGTAGCGGCGACAGTTACATTTATTGTGGAGTTTGAACATGCAAGTCGACTTATAGCCGTTAGTTGGTTCATAAATATCCTGATTCTTTTCTATTGGATTAAATGGGGAAGAGATGTGGCTGCGGCAAAGGTTAATTAAATGTCAAATCATGGAACAAAGAGAAATTGAGTTGGAATTATTAGTGAAAAGGCGACCAAATATTTACGGAAATTCGTTTTTTATTGCTTTTACTAAGTTGGTCCTATGGTTGCTTGCGGTTGGATTTCTTTTGGCGGGAATTCGTTTTACCGCAGGAGGCTTTTTGGAACAACTAAGAGGGGTTTCAATAGAGTCTAATGCGTATAAACACCAACTTCATTTTATCATTGCGTCCTGTTGCTATTTGCTGAGTAGTGTCTTTTTCATAGCGGTTTGGTTTAGTCGTATGGTGATTCGTCGCAATGTTTTTATCATGGAATTGCACGAATGGCATAAGAAGTATTACTCCAAGAAGAAGGAGGAAGGTACAGCTTCGAATAATAGTAAGTAATCACCCGTTACTTAGCACGATTATTGCATTATCGGGACATGCGCTTGTCTCTACTTTTTCTGCTAATCTTCTGTACCGCTTGTACTTCCCATCAGGGGAAACACCAATACTTCGTAAAAAAACCTTTGAGAGAAAACCATCCTATTCCACCCAAAAGCATTGCGGACACTTTTCAATTTCCCGTTGGAAAACCTCCCCTCAATGGTTACTATAACGCGCAGGGCTTCGGGAAAAACAGACACCTCGGAGACGATTGGAATGGACTTGGTGGTGGAAATAGCGATCTCGGAGATCCAGTCTATTGCATCGGAAATGGGGAAGTAGTCTTTGCAGATGATCATGGTGTCAGTTGGGGAAATGTGGTTCGAATTGTGCATCATCTTCCAGACGGGGAAATGGTAGAGTCTTTGTATGCCCACCTCGATACAGTCCTGGTAAAAGTAGGAGATTGGCCCAACATGGGACAACAAATTGGCACGATTGGAACAGCCGACGGATATTATCCCGCTCATTTGCATTTCGAAATGCGCAGTGACATTACGCTACCAATTGGTCCTGGTTATAGCACTATCACCAAGGGCTATTTAAATCCAACGACGTTTATTTGTAATTGGAGAAAGCAATAAAACGGTGTGAAAACCGTATTTTTCCAAGATGAATAAATTCATTCTATCGATCCTTTTTGCTGGATTCTTGCTCTCTGGATGCCAGCGTACAAATACGCTGATAATTAAAGTGATCGATGATCAGACCAATCAACCGATCGCCAAAGCAGACGTGGAATTCCTGGGAAAAAAGTATCAAACAGACGCCAAAGGATTTTGTCGGCTAATAAATGCTCCCTCCAGGTGGGAATATGTGACCATTAGTAAATACGGATATGCTTCGAAGCGATCACTTTTGCAATTTTCCCCGAATCAAAACAGCGTGGTTATCCGTTTACAATCAACCCATGCAAGTTACGATCGATTGCGCAAAATGAAATTGAAAGAATTGAGGAAGCGATTAGAGGCGGGCAATCTGACATCTGGATCGAAGAACAAAAATGCTGCAGTAGATACTTCCATTAGCTGGGACGCCATGTTTCCGGGTGGTGCTGCAGGACTTCAAGAATACGTTTTTGAGAATCTGGAATACCCTGAATCGGCAATATTAAACGATGAGGAAGGAAGAGTGGTTGTTGAGTTTATCGTCGAAAAGAATGGACAGGTGCGTCATGTTAAAATTAAAAGCGGGGTGACGGAAGATCTTAACGCAGAGTCCATGCGAATTGTCGCATCAATGCCCCGATGGATTCCTGGGTACGAGAATGGTTTCCCTGTTAGAACGCGTTGCCGACTTCCCGTGATTTTTACTTTGGAATAATTTCCATATATCGTTTATGAAAAACATTCTTTCTCTCGATACCTAAAGGAATTCCTCTCCTCAAAGCGAATGCGTACCTTTAACCAAAGCAGAATCAATTTCATCTTTTATGCAAAAGACAGCCATCATTCTTGGTGCAACAGGATTAACAGGAAGTCTGGTCCTTCAACAATTACTTGCGGACGAACGCTACGGGACCATCAAGCTCTTTTCACGAACGACTGCAGGGGTAGATGATCCGAAAATTCAGGAGTTTTTGGGCGATCTACTACAAATGGAGGAATTCACGGATGATTTTACAGCGGACGAGGTGTATTGTTGTATCGGAACGACGAAAAAGAAGACACCCAACACCGAGGTGTATCGCGCCATCGACTATGGAATACCGAAGCATGCGGCGGAACTCGCCAAGAAAAATGCAATCAAAGGTTTTGCTGTTGTTTCAGCGTTGGGAGTTAATTCCAAGAGTCAGATTGCCTATAATCGAATCAAAGGGGACATGGAGAAAGCAGTATTCCAGGCAGGAATTCCGCAAACATACGTTTTACGACCAAGTCTGATCGTTGGGAACCGACAAGAACATCGAAGTGGTGAGCGCTTTGCCGCAGGGTTGTTTCGGTTCTTTCGACCGTTGTTCATCGGGCCGCTGCGCAAATACAGAGCCGTCGAAGCAAATGATATTGCGACAAAAATGATTGCATTGCTCAATAGTGCTGCTGATTCAGGAATCATTCCTTCAGATGCCATTTAACGCAGACCTCTGAATCCTTTCCATCAAAAAAAAGAGACTGCCCAAACAGACAGTCTCTTCTTGATAGTTCTAAAGTGTTTTAGTTTTTCAGTAAACGCAACACCTGCTGATGTCCATCAACGTTTAGGTGTAGGAAGTAAATTCCCGTCTCTTCGTTTTTAAGATCCACACGGAACTCTTGAACCGCTGAATGATTTCCAGTGGCTACAATTTTTCCTTCTGCCGTGTGCAATGAATAAGAAATTGTGTTTGCCGCTGAATTAAATGACACCGTAACGTTTCCTTGCGTAGGATTTGGATACAACGTTACCTGGTTGGCAAGTTCGAATGCGTCCAATCCAGCACAAGCATCAATAACGATGGAAGTTGAATCACTGTTTACACAACCGCTTGAGTCTGTGTACGAATAAACAATCCACTGAGTTCCAACACCGCTTTGTGATGGATCAAAGTAAACACCGCTCACACCATTTCCTGAGTACGTTCCAGAAGCAGGACTTCCGTTCGGTAACGTGATTGGATCGTTGTTCACACAAAGAGTGTCAAAAGCGAACGGATCGATCGAAACAGCAGGTAGGTCGAGAACCGTTACGATGAAGCTCGCAGAATCCATGTTTCCTGTAGAATCAGCGGCGTAATACCAAACAGTCGAAGTTCCCACGTTGAAAGAAGTACCGCTGGCATCAACAAATCCATTACCACTTGTCGCGCCAGATATTGCGTAAGTTACGTTCGCAATACCGCAGTTGTCAGTAGCCGTAGGATTGATATTATCCACAGCACCACTACCACAAACCGTAACATCCGATGGCACGGCAATAGCAGGTGCGATAGAATCAACTACGATAATGTTAAATGAACAATAAACGGTATCCGTTCCAGAAACAACCTGGTAGGAGTTCACCGTTGTACCTGCTGGGAAAACGGAACCTGTTGTAAGTCCTGCAATCTGAGTTGTAGTAACTGTACTGTTGTTCGGGTAGGAGATAGTGATTTCTCCGTTACCCACACGAACACCTTGATTGTGTATCACATTCGTTGCTGAAGGATCTGTGTAGCTGCTTCCACCACCGCCACCGCGACAGTTTCCACTTCCAGCACCACCCCACCAGCCGCCACCGCCGCCGTAACCTTCACATCCGCAACCAGAAGGAGCTCCTCCTAGTCCAAATGATCCAGTACAAATAGGATTGTTTAAAGAAACACATGTACCATTTCCACTGCCGGTTTGCGTTCCGCCTTCACCACCTGGTGCTGTCGCGTAATCAGTACGACTTCCGTTCGCTCCGATCAAGCCACCACCTTGTCCACCGATGACATGAGAACCTGACCAGTAGCCACCGCCACCGCCTGCACCTGCGACAATCATACGGTCGTTTAGAGTATTTCCTCCGATGCGAATATCAGAAGCACCTCCGCCTCCTTTTCCCGCACTTTCACCGTTTCCTCCGCCGTTCCAGCCACCAGTTAACGATGTTGCTTGTTCACCTACATAGATATAAATAGTCGATCCTGGTGTTACAGGAATATCTGCTTGTACATGACCACCGAAATTGTCATTGTTTACCCAATTGGCACCACCTTGCGCTCCGTAAGCATTCACGGTAATCGAGGTTACTCCAGCAGGAACAACCCATGTTTGCTCGGCACCTGTGTATAAAAACGTATCCGTAATGACATTACATAAATCCACCCCAACAGGAGCTGTGAAATTTACGGTAGCCTCACACGAATTGGAATCCGTTGAGACCGTGATATCGGTAGGACAGTTAATCGTTGGACATTGCGCCAAAGAGGTTCCAGCGAATCCAACAGTCAATAGACTGAGTAGTAGTAATTGTTTTTTCATCTTATTATTGAATTTCAATGTGAATACGAAGTGTTTTTTCGCTCATTTCCTCAGAACTTTCTAACAACGGATCCGAAGAATTTGCTTGTCCGAAGTAAGTGCTTCCCCCCGCAGGAATTGTAAGGTAGGCTTGCGTAGTTCCATCTGTATTTAGCATTGCGTCTGTACCATTGATTTGCGCAGACCAAAGAAAGCGAACGGTTGCGTTCGTCGTGTTTCTAAATTCAAGACTTACATACGTGCTGCCTTCCAGTGAAAACGAAGTACTGTAAACCGCAATTCCATTGTGTTCTGAGATGAAAGTGCTTTTCGTTTCAATGGGTTCCGATTGATGGGTCGGATGTTGTAGAGGTGTAGTTGTTGTTGCTAATGAGACTAATGGTAACATTAACAAAAACACGCTGAATAGTGATTTCATATAATAGTTTTTTTTGCAAATATAACGAATCAAAAGAGAATTATAGACGCTAAAGAACGGAATAGGAGTTGCCTAGAACTGCAAGTATACAAATGGCGGTTGCTCCGTACCAATTGCTTGATACAATAAGAAGACAATAACCACAATACAAATGGCTTGAACGGGAATAGGCAAGGCCGTATACGCGCGCTCATAAACCGATTTCACCTTGTCGGGAAGCCAGTGAATGATAAAACCAACGACCATAATGATGAGTGGCATGTAGAACAAATCAATAAACTTCATGAAGTACTCCCAGGTAAATTCGAAGTTGTTCCAAATGCGATCCAGAAGTTTTCCGGGCAGCAAATCTGCATCTGCATCGTCCAATCCTTTTTCTTTGAAAGGACCTTTTCGGGCCTCATCCAATTTGAACCAGATCCGCGTGAAAGTGATAAAATTAAAGGTGATGAAGATTTGCCAAAAACGCGTGTAAAGCGTCTTCACGATGGGGTACTTTTCGATATCTCCCGTGATAACGTGAAACAAGAAAACAAGCAATGACATGGCAATCCAGAAGTAGAATACGTAATGTACTGCCACGTGATCCATCCATGTAAAATTGACAACAAGCACGCTGTAAATTGCATACGCAATGGCACCTTTCGATACATACCAATACGGCGATTTACTTGTGAAATATTCATTGATTCGTTTCCAGTATTTGAACACCAAAAGTGCCGCACCATTCATTGCACCCCAGATGACAAAGTTTTCACTAGGGCCGTGCCACAATCCTCCGACCACCATTGTGATGATCAGGTTGAGGTCGCGATGGACGTATCTTCGGAAATCTTTAATAAACGCTGCGCCTAGC
>JBNKGN010000024.1:0-17612 GCA_050289845.1 Crocinitomicaceae bacterium
AAAAGTATTAAATCTACTGGAAGGTGGTTGTCAATTGCCGCTTGGTGTCTATTGCACTCCCGAAAATGAATTATACGTTGCTCATGCCAGTAGCGCTGACGCCCCCTCTGTATTTTTGAATTACACGGTTTCCGAATTTGATGGGATGGCGGAACGCGTAATTAAAGATCTCAAGGAGCATACAGCACGTGTTTAAATCGTTGTTCATATCGAAGAACGCTGCCGAACTTGGTGAATTGTCTCCCTTTCTGGAGGATCGTTCGATCGAACTGATTGCCACAAGTTTTTTGCAATTTCAACCTGTTTCATTCGCACTCGATACTTCGTATGATGTGATTTTCTTTGGAAGTCCACGCGCAGTTACTTTTTTTAAGTCTCAATACGAGATTCCGAGCACTACCGAAATCGCTTGTGTGGGAGGAAAAACGGCAGCACTTTTGGCATCTATGGGACACCCCATTGCTTTTAATGGCGCCGATAAAGGATCTATTAACGAGGTCGCCGCGTCCTTCGCTGCATGGGTCGGCAAACGCACTGTGCTTTTCCCCGTCTCTTCCCGATCCCTTGGAACGATCTCCTCTAGCATTCCCGAACGCCAACGCATTATTGTGCCTTGCTACAAAACAACGGTCAATTCGCGCGAAATTCCGAAAGCAGATGTCTACGTTTTCACGAGTCCGTCCAATGTGGAGGGATTCCTTGGTAAAAACAAGCTGGAAAACACTGTCATTGTTATCGCCTGGGGAGAAAGTACAGCGGCAGCGTTAAAGTCCAACAACCAACCCCTTAATTACACCTTAGAGACGCCAGACCTCAAATCGCTTCTTTCGGTTTTAACGCAATTGTAATTGAACATCCATTTGGACATTTTTGAGCTCCTTTCAATCCTATAATCGTGGAGTTCATTTCTACTTTTTTTCCTCAGAAAAAATGAAATCATTAAAAAAACACGGGATATCCCGTATAAAAACACGGGGTATCCCGTATTGACATCACCTATTTCAGTGTCTAGCTTTGTAAAGCACAATAATGTGTTCCTACAAAAACTGGAAAAATGACTTCTCGTACATTCGCAACTGCGCATTTAAATTTAAAGCAATTGATCCTTTTGTTGGCGATTGCATTTTGTTCCAACGGACTTTTCGCACAACTCGATTCGGCTTCGGTCAGTTTGAGTTTAACCAACGAAGTCGATCCTTCTGATACGACAGCAATGGTAGATGTTTTGACAATCGAAACGACAGTAAATGATATTGACTTTTTCGGAGAAGTGGTAATTACGGTATATGAATATAACACCAACTACCCCGTCTCTATGATGAAGGTGGCCAAGCAAGAATTTATCGATGAACAACAAGTTTCAGGCAATGTCCTCATTACAAAAATTTACGGGATAGACGGTTCTATGTCTTTTAGAATAGAGACAAGTGTTCGCAATTTCCAAGGTGCGTCTTTACCGATCATTTATTCCGAATTAATCCATTAAAATCTCTCGAAAATGATTCGAACCGAATTATCAAAACTCGGCATAGTGCTAATGGTGCTTTCCATGTGCTTTTCTGCGGATGCTAGTTTGACGACCGTCAATGTCACTTCATCCAGTGATAGCTACATTGATAACAAATATCCAAGTAACAACTACGGAACTGCCAATAAAATTAGTGCTGGAACACATGTCAATACTTCATCAAAATTTAGCACGACATATACGTATGATCGAGTGTATGTCCAATTTGATTGGAGTAGTTCTAACATCCCAGCAAACGCCATCATATATTCGGCAACCCTAAAGTTACATGTGGCCTCCACTTCGGGAGTTGCTCCAAGCTGGTATTTGTATCGCGTTGCACAATCTTGGATTGAATCAGGAACAGGAAGCATAACGGCAAGCAATCAACCCGCTTTATCCAGTTTATCTGGAGATTATGTAACAACGGGGCAACAATACAGCAATCCACATACATTTGACGTAACCTCTATGGTGCAACGCATGAACTACGGTCAAATCGATAATTATGGCTGGTGTTTAAAAGCACAAAACGAAGGTTATCAAGGTGTGGCTTTAACTACCTTCTACTCGAAAGAAGAAACCAATACCGCTGTTCGTCCAGAATTGGAGATTAAATACTACTTACCGTTTTCGCTAACGAATGTTGTTGTATCCCACGAATCAGCTCCGAATGAAGCGGATGGCGGCGTTTCATACACGCTCAATAACGGTGCCTCCTCCACATTTACATACAATTGGATCAACAGCGGTGGCACATCTGTGGGAACCTCTCAAAGTTTATCGGGCGTTGGATACGGTTGGTACGGACTTGAAGTTACGGGGGTGCAATACGGTGAGAAATATTATATGGCGTTCTTAATAGGTACCGATTGCGAGGAGGTGACGATAACATACACCACCAAACCAGAATATACCGCGAACGCATATATCTATGACAGAGTCATCACCAATGGGATTGATTATAAGGATGTCAACTATGGAAATGATAAATACTTTAGAACGGACAACTGGAACAATTCCCCATGGACGGATGTCAAAAGCTTCCTTCAGTTTCACGTTTGGATGGACGATGCATTTGAAATCAACCAAGCCGACTTACTTCTACTGGGGTGGATCCATTATAATAGCGGCACAACCAACGAAGCTGATTTCAACTTGGTAACAGAATCGTGGAATGAAAATTTAATCACTTGGAATGCCAGTCCTGCGTCAAATACGACCATTATAGAAACCCTTCCAAACACTACTTCATCTACCACAAATTGTACTGTTGATATGACTGATTACTTTAATCTGTGGAAGCAAAACAACCCAACTAATAACGGGATACTTTTTAGACTCCAGCAGTTTGATGATAATTACAACACGCGTCAACTTTATCATTCCCCGAATACCGTAACACCATCAAATCGACCACAATGGACGTTTAAGTTGGGACTATTGCATCTGGACAATCTTCTTTATTGTAATCCTGAAGCGAATCCATACGTTGAACTGCAACCAAAATTAGACGCAGGTTATACTATCGCATATGAAGGGATGTTAAAATTTACCTTCCAAGAAGCATACGAAATAAATCCATCTGAACGCTGGTCACTAAAACTCTTCGATTCCAATCATTTGGAAATTGCAAGCTGTGACGCTATAGGAACAACGTCTGGAGGAATGAGTGCACAATCCTATACTTTCGATGACAATCGTTTTACACTTGATCTCAGCAACATCACAAATGCCACAGCAGGAGAATTCTACTTACTCGAAGTGACTACGCAAAAAGGCGATCAACATTATTTGAAAGTATTGTACCAAGACTAGTAATAGTATGAAGATTATGAAAAGTGAGAATTTAAGACGAGGATTAAGTGTCGTAACCCTTTACGCCCTATTAATTCAACAAGTAGTTCCTTTCGGCCTTGCTGCGGGGTACCGTACTTCTATTGCTCTGACATCAAATTCAACAATTCACGTCGATGAAAATCCAAATTCTTCGAAAATTGAAGGATTTGATCATGTTGAAGAAATCGAAATATCAGAACATCTTCAGTCGGTATCGACGGTGACATCTGGTGGATCAGGTCAGGCAGAAACTTCGGGATATTCTCTCGGATCCACGAATGATTTAGTGGACAAATTCACTGGGGATTTCAGTTATTCAATCCCATTAATGGATGTGGAGGGTTACCCCATTGTTTTGAATTACAATTCAAATGTGGGTATGCACTCCGAAGCTTCATGGGTTGGACTTGGGTGGACCCTAAATGTTGGGTCAGTATCCAGAGACATGCGCGGCATTCCCGACGAATTTAATGGGGAGCAAAACATTACACGCACCTACCATCAGAGAGAAAGTACGACGACTGGTGTGAAGTCTGGTTACTTCGTCGCTTTGAGTAAAGAACATAACTTCACAGAGGACGTGGCTGATGCTTACGGCAACGTGACACCTCAACCAACAGGCACAGCAATCTCAGGCAGCCTTGGATTAACATTCCTTGTAGGTGGTTATTACAGTACGATGTTGGGGTTTGGAAGAACGCTCGACATCAACTTAAACGGAGCTCTTTCCATGAGCAATGAAAATAAATACTGGAGTGTTGGCCCCAACTATTCAATAGGTTATAGCAGCGATTCCAAAAATGGACTTGGAACGAGTTCCAGCATTGGGCTTGCAGGTGGATATGGGAAAGAGCATGATAGAATTCAACTTGGTATCGACGTTAATTATGGTAAATCCTATAATTCACGCGTCGGAACAACGTCTCGTTCCTTAGGATTAAGCGCTACAGGTGGGTATTATACATGCGAAGGTTATTATAACGGACAGGATCAAGGAGCGATTGCTTCATTCGGAACGTCCATGAGTATTCCTTTCGGAACCCAGTCATCCGTTCCCAAGGTGCCATTGAGTTCGAGAACCAATGGATTTCAATTGAACACGAAATCATACGTTTCGTTTGGAGTTGGAGGAATGAAACTCCAGACGGGAAACATTTATCAGGTCTACAATACTGACAATGAAATCCTCATACAAAACAATACCATTTCACAACCTGCACTTGGCTACTTCCACAATGGGAAACGCTCTTTGTATACGAGCAATATTGAATCAGGGGAATACCCGGTAATGGACTTCGATCGAGGAACAAGTTTCGAATATTCCGAAGAAATGGCCAATCTCGACTTTTCGATGCAGACCTACGATATTTTCCGTGTCAACGCTGCAGGTACTTCAGGTGCTTATCGCGGCAAGCGCACAGACTATGGAACCTATTTTGATGCAACGAAAGAATCGTCGATGTTTATTGATTCATACAGTCCAGAATTTGGAGTAGAGACCACACCTCCAGCACTTGTTGTAGGGTTCACGTTTGGAGCGAACAAAGGCGTTGACGAATCTGGTAATTTTGTTACCAATTCAGGAGATAACATCCTTAATTTTGAAGAACAACCGAAATCAAACCAGATTGATCAGACCGTCTATTTTAAGGCGATTGGTGAACCAACTCCCGAGGATTTAGCGGTATTCAATAATCTCAAAGAGGTTGACCCAATAAAAATTGAATTGCTCGTAAATCCAGACAATGAGATTCAAGCCATGTCCAGTGCAGTTGGCACGGATGGGGTTTCAGTACCTCTAAATTCAAGTACAATAAATAGTTTAACCCAGAAAATCACCCAATCCAACTATTTCGAGCCAGTTATTGCTGAGGCGATGAGCTCTAACTACCGTTCTTACCATTTCAACAATTTTGACTATGGTACTAATTTTAAGAACCTATCTCGCACCACAACTGAACGTGCTGATAATCATATTTCTGCTATTAAAACTACGACCAATTCTGGAATTAAGTATGTATACGGAATCCCTGCATACAATCTAAGTTCATCGGAAGCGATCTTCTCAGTAACAGGTAGAACGGTCGATACCGATGAAAATATGGTGACTTACAATTCGGCAGACAATTCTACAAGCAATAACCTTGGCCGATCTGCTTTGTTCGATCAAACCACCGTTCCCGCTTACGCACATTCTTTCTTGCTGACAGAAATGTTGAGCAGTGATTATTTGGATATATCAGGGAATGGTCCTTCTGTTGACGACATTGGAACCTGGTACCAATTCAATTATTCGCAAGTTTATGGGAATGATGATCAAGATTACGGTTCTGGAACCGTACAAAACGATCCATATACGTGGAGATATCCCGTAAGCGGAGAAGCGAATCAGGCGATTTTTGTGCCAGGAATGCAAGGGACAGACTTTGATGATCTTGCTTCTATTTCCTACGGAGAAAAAGAAGTTTGGTACACCCATTCTGTTGAAAGTAAAAACATGATTGCCGAATTTCATTTGGCGCCACGTGAAGATGCCTACGCTTCGGTTAATAAAAATGGGCAATTGGATTTATCAAAGCCTTTGTACTATATCGAGCGAATTGAATTGTACAATCGATCAGAACGTATTAACAATCCAAACGCAACTCCCGTTCAAGTGGTTACTTTTGAATATGACTATTCACTGTGCAAAAAAGCACCTGGAAACAAATTTTCATACGCTCCAAATTATGATTACAACAAATCTGGAAAATTAACCTTGAAGAAAATTCGAGTTTATTCAGGTAATTCGGAAGAAACAGCGTTGAGCTCGTACGATTTCACCTACAGTTCTGAAGTTCGCGATTTTGACTACGCCGATGCCGATGCCTGGGGCAATTACAAAGAAAATATTGTCGCAAAGCAAAATAAATTCTTCCCGTATGCTGAGCAAAATGAGACTACTGCAAATTCTAACATTCAAGCGTGGAAATTGGTAAACATCAAAACGCCAATGGGTGGTGAACTAATCATCGATTACGAAGCAGATCGCTATACTCATGTCCAAGATAAAAAGGCCATGCGTCATTTCGAAATTGCTGGTATGACCAACCTCATCGAATTAATGAAAGGAGTGGACGCAGAAACGTATAACCCAGCTCTCATAACCGCAGATTACAATACGAATTACTCGCATTCAACCCTGACAACCATGGGAGGTCTAGCATTTGCAACTTCATTGGTTAACGACAACGAAATGTTCCCATACGAACACATGTACGGACGTATGGATAACCTTCGGATTCCTAACAATGTGATCCTTTTTGAATTGGAAACACCAATTTTGGCAGGAACATCTCTTCCGGATGCTTCGGATCAAATCAAGGAGAAATACTTCGACAACCTAAACGGACAAGAAGGGAAGGACCGTGGAATTTACTTTAAAATTGAAACCGAAGTAAACAAGGAAGGCGAAACCGTGAATCACGATTATATTCCTGTCTACGCAGAGATTTCATACAATCGATCGGGGATATTTAACGGAGCATCCACTTTTACCGACAACTTTCAAGCCATTGGAGCATTGCCCCCAGCAAGTACAAACGGACAGATTAACTACGGTTATGTTGTAATAAATCCTGCCAATGTTGGAGAAAAAGCCAAAAAAGACAATCCAGACATCGAGGACACCTATATGGCGCATCCATTTCAAAAAGCAGCCATAGAACATGCGCGCATGAATTTGCCCGATAAAACGTTTGGAGCGTGTCCGACATGTGAAACCGAATTAGGGAAAGAAATTGACAAAGAATTGATTGGTAAACGTGATGTAAACCGAGAAATGATTAAGTTGGAATACGCCGAACGACTTAAAACAGGATTGTCCGTTGTACGCCTTTATGAGCCTGATGGTGTAAAATTTGGAGGTGGAGCACGCGTTTCAAAAATCACCTACAAAGACAATTGGGATGCTATCTCAGGTGAATATGGAAGCACCTATTATTGGACCTACAAATACGCTGGAAGAGGTTTAGAATCAGGTGTAGCAGCATTTGAACCCATGGGAATTCTCGATGAATGCGCACTGTATCGTTGGGATACCTATACGGACTTTAAACACAAATATGCAGACGAACGAAAGATCACTCCTACACCTCTAGGTGCTTCGCTATTTCCAAACCCAATAGTCGGATACCAGGAGGTAGAAGTCTTTTTTAGCGATCAATATGATCGAGGTTACTCTGAGACTAAATTTTATACAGCAAAAGATTTTCCTACTATTGAAAATAAAACAGCTGTAGACAAGGGAATTAAGGTAGAAAAAAAGAACCCCTTAGTCGCTGCTAATCTCTACGGTTTCTCTCAAGGTTTTACACTTATCACAAACGATTTTCACGGAAAAATCAAAAGTGAAACCATTTACAACGATCAAGGATCAGCGACCTCCGATGGAAATATCATTAGCAAGTCTGTCTATGAATATTATGGTCTCAATGATCAACAAAAAGTGATAGATCGAGATGGGACAGTGCGTCAAGCAAATCTAGGACTTGAATATGACATCCATTCCGACGCAAATTTTGTTACAGACAAATCGTGGTCAGCTTCTGCTGGAGCTTCGGTTACCATGTATCAACCTATTCCAATCACTGGATTCAAAGTTTCTCCAAACGTTAGTTTCAGCATGAGTCGAAGAGGTTTTTACTCGACAACCATCGTGAAACACATCAATCAATATGCTATTCTCAACCGAGTGAATACCGAATACTTAGGTTCCAAAAACAGTGCTGAAAATTTGGCCTTTGACTCTGAAACGGGTGCTGTTATCGTTTCTAGTTTAAAAGATGAATTCAACGATCCTTTGTATTCGTACGGAATGCCTGCTCATTGGTACTACAAACAGTTTAGAAACGTCGCGGAAACGAAAGGGAAATTTTTTGGAGGAACAATTACCTCAAATGCACTTAGTGCCTCCGAACTCGAAGATTTTTGTGCCGAGGGTGATCAACTAATTATTGAAAATAGCCAATCTCAAACGGCTTCAGTTTGGATTCTAGAATTTGACGCTCAAGGGGATGCCATTCTGATCAATGACAACGGAACTGCGTTTTCAGCATTCTCTGGTACTGTTACGGTTTATTTGACAAACAGCGGTCGCGAAAACATATTGATGGCTACGATGCAATCTATTGTCACCAAAGAAACTCCAGATATTACAACGCCATTCAAGGCTCCTGACACGCACATAATAAGTGGGTCGGCTGTGACATTACGAGACAGAAACAACGTGAAATGCTATGTAACAGGAGATAAAGGTGGACTGCAAGTACAAGAAGATGCAGCAACGAATCCATTTGTTATTGGAGCTAAAGGTAAACTGGTTCCAGATGGTGGTTACGCTTGGCGATCTCCTAGAGAAAATCAACATGCGCATGGAATTCGCTTTGACGGAACATATTCTTCTTTTAAGCCTATGTTTCAATTGAACACGACCGATTTGTTGTGGCATCGTATTGATGAATCTGGCTATACTGGTGGTGATCAAACCATGCAATCCTGGAAAAAAATGGGGGAGATTTCCCTTTTCGACGAATTCGGAAGGGCTGTTGAATCGAAAGATCAAATACGTGTAAACTCCGCTGTTCTTTTTGGTTATAACAAAGAACTAGGCATCGTTCCAGTCGCACAAGCTGTGAACGCAAAAAAACAAAACATCGCATTCGACGGGTTTGAGGATTACAATTATTACGCAAACATGAATCTTTCATTCGAAGAGCGCCATTTCGACTTCAAAGATGCACTGAACGCGAATGTTCAAATCACCGAAACATTCCGCCACAGCGGCTTGTCTTCATTGCAAGTAGCTAGTGGAACTACGGCATCTCAAACTGTTAATATTGCACAATCATGCGGCAATCCAACCAATGGTATTGTAGAAGGTGAGTTTAAACCTCAAGGTTGTCTTTGTATTCCTCCATTTGAACCGTCAGTAGGTAAATACATTCTTGGTGCGTGGGTGAAAGTTGGAGACCGAGCAGATGTCACTTCTTATACTGGTGATGTTCGAATTGAAGTGCAAGTTTCAGGAGGAAATCCAATTCTTGTTCCTATGAACCCGTCAGGACCGATATTAGACGGTTGGCAACGCATTGAAGGAACTTTTGAATTCACGGGTACAGCAACGACACTGACCTTTAACTTGAAAAATTTAAGTCAATCTGAATTGGCCTATTTCGACGATTTTCGGATCCATCCGTATCTCGCTGGTATGACCACCACTGTGTACGACCCGAAAACGTTGTTGCCTCTTGCTACGCACGATGGCTATAATTTCACAACATTCTATAACTACGACGAAAACCTCAACCTAACTCGTGTTCGGGTTGAAACGATTGAAGGGATTAAAACAGTTAGTGAAACCGAAGTTGGGGGACAAAAATCATTCGTTGGCGCAAGTCAAGGACAATAATATTAAACGACAGAATTAAAGATTATGAAGAAGTTAGCACTCCTACTCACGCTTGTAGTTATATCTGTTCAGCAATGGTCTTTGGCCGCAGTAGAGATCTTCAGTGAACGATTGGAAGGAAGCTCTTGGACCTCCTTGGATGTATACGACAATAAGTTTTTGGACATGTACTACAATGCAAGTTGGCAGAATGCGTATACGAACAAAACGGTAACCAATAAAATTCAGCTTGGTATAAATCCTGATGTCCCTCAAACAGGTACGTATTTATCTGGAAGTGTAGAGATTGAGGTGCAATATGAATATTGGGATAATATGTCCAGTTCCTTTTTATGGAGTACTCCCGAAACGAGAACACTTTCCGTTTCTCATGATGGAACCAACTATCTAAACACTATTGAAGATTTGTCGACGTATGTTTTTTCGGATGGGCATCACGTGAAGGTATCTATCACTAATGTTACAGGGTTGGCGCTCTCTGATCTTTATTTGGAAGCAATTATCGAAGTCGAAAGATATTATGACTTCGATGGAAACGCCGTAGCGAATGCCAGCAAAACCACTGGAATACAAACGGGTTATATTGAATTTAATTGGGATCATAAGATGGGCGCCGAATTCTACGAATTGGAATGGGTTCATATCAACGATTATAAATTGGAAAACGGTCAATATTACGCGATGAACGAGCTCTCGTATAACTACTACTTAAATTCTACACGCATCAGTATTAAAGACAATTTTTACAAAATCCCATTAATTTTTGATCATGGATATTTGATCTTCCGAGTACGCGCCGTTGGAAAGCAAGGTACCAATTTTGAATACAATTATTATGGTGACTGGACTGCTGCAGAATCGGGATTGATCAGTTCACATCCTGTACAACAGATCTATCATGTGACCACTGAATACGACCCAGACATGAACTGGTCACATCAAGTTGGATATACCGAAGATGGTAAGCGCATGGAAGGTGTCTCATTTGCTGATGGTTTAGGACGCTCAAGACAATCCATATCACACAACACCGAAACAGAGCAAGCCATTGTTTCAAACGTGTACTACGATGAACTAGGGCGTCCAGTAATTTCTGATTTACCCACTCCTGTAGACGGTGAACAACTAAAACACTATCCAGATTTCAACCGTGCAAACGTTTCGGGAGACCCGAGTTTTAATAACAATTATTTTGACGCCGTGACAGGCGATGTATGCAATCCTCCGCAAACACAAACATTCTCTTCAAGTTATGGCGCAGGAAACTATTATTCTTCAAACAATTCGGATGACGACAGTGAAAACGCTTTAATTCCAGATGCTGAAGGATATCCATACACACGAATCTACTACCGCAACGATTACACAGGTCGTTTGGATCGTGTAACAGGTGCTGGAGGTGATTTGCATCTTGGTGCCGGACATGAAACACGTTATATCTACGTATCGCCAGACATGCACGAACTCAATTCAATGTTTGGAACGCAAGTAGGAGATTTTAAGCATTACACCAAAATGATCACGGTTGATGCAAACGGGCAAACATACGTGCAGTACACCGATATGGCGGGGCGCGTGATCAGCTCTTATTTAACAGGACCAAGTCCTTCAAATTTAGACGCTTTCCCCGAATCTATAGGAACGGTAGCAACACATCCTTTGATCGAACAGGGGCAAGTAGCCGACCTGGACGCAAATTCTCCAACAACTACTTTTGAACAAACGGTTTATTTCCCATACGACAATGAAACCTACGTTTTCGATTATGCGTTAACACCCCAAAATTATACAAGTTCTTGCTTGGCAGGAAGTATTTGCTTTGACTGTGTTTACGATTTGGAACTATCCGTAATTGATGAATGTGGAGAGGTCAAGTGGGAATCCACTGAAACCTTAGAAGGAGCTACTTTCGATGCTATTTGTAGTAGTGACATAGAACTCACGTATTCCGAAGAAGTAACATTGCCGAAAGGTGTTTATACTATCCGAAAAAAACTCTCTGTTAACCAAGATGCGATTGCAGCTTATTGGTGTATTTATAGCGACAATGAAATCTGCACTACTCCACTCTCAGATTTTTTCAATAATTATTATGCAAACGAACCTTTCGACGCTTGTAATCCAGTGGAAAGCTATCTTGATGAGCCCTCCATGGGAAGATGTGATGCGTATCGACAAGCAATGCTTATAGACGTGAGTCCAGGTGGGCAATATGCGCGATACACAAATACCAACGGAACGATTTCAACAACAGATGTACTTTCTATTTTTTACGATCCAGCTGGAGCACCCCTACCTCATTATAAAACAGTAACCTATTTGGACGAAAATAGCAATGCGATCACCGTTGTTAATAACGCAGGAGCTACTGTAAGTCCGGCTGCACTATCACCGCTAGAATTTCTCGACAAATTTGATGAAAGCTGGGCACCTTCACTTTTGGAATGGCACCAGGAATATTGTTATTTGGAGTTTTGTGACGATAACATAAGCAGTCATGCTTACGACCAAAATATGCTCGACGAATATACGTATTCTGGAGCTTGCACAGGTGGTTACTTGTCTCCGTTGGGAACAACACCCAATATCCAGCCCTTTTCTTCTTCAGGTTGCGCGCCTTATTCCAAAGATCCGTTCTTTGATACTGGTGGACTTGGAGTTAGTAAAGCCACAAACATGGCCAATCAAATGTCCACTTTTCGAACATTGGGAAGCAGTTCCTATTCTATGTGGGAGTGGGCGATTATCATGGCTTTTTGTCCAGAGGTGAACACAGAGTCAGCAGCAAACACTTGTCTTACTGCTAATGGGGGATATTGGGAAGGTGCTTGTCCAGCAAATGATCTCGTTTGGGTCAATTTCCGTGAATTGTATCTGACTACTAAAATGACGTATTACTACGAACTGCAGCAAGCCAATGCCGTTACTAATAATTGCGACAACGAATGTTTGGGTTCTGCGGCCGTTGGTTGTGAAATTTACGCAGACAAAGTCAGCCGTTTTGGAAATATAGAAACGCTTTTTGGTTCAGATGTCATTGCAAATCCAAATGATTTAGTAACACTTGCCAACACAGAATCTGCAGCAGGATGTCAAAGCATTTGTGAAAATTATGCAGATGACTGGATCGACGCATTAAGCGGTTGTGATTTTTCCGGCTTGACGCAAACACAATTAGACGATATGCGCGACGATATGATTGAATTGTGCGCGTACGGTTGCGATTTGAACCATCCATTGGGTGCCACAACTACTCCAACAGGACAAACAACTAGCGGAGGATTTGCTACAATTGATGATATCCTCGCATTCTACTTAGGATCAGGATATGAAGACAATCTTTGTACGGAACTATTAATTTCCTCTCCAGGGGTCTATCAGGATCTGACCACATTCACTGACCCTTTTATCCAACCGATCGACAATTGCGCCTGTGACGCTATTTATCAAGCGAAATACGATTTACTAAATAACAATCCGCTTGGCTTCTCTTCTATTGAGCAAATGTTGGCATTCAATACAGGAGTAAGTATGTCGGATGTCGATTATCTATTGTGTACTTGTGATGATGGACTTACGGAAGACCCTGAAGCTGGAAGTTGGACACCTGGTTATACATGGAATAGCACGCAAACAACAGCTCTTGCAAACTCTGGAATCGTTGTTTCTGCCGCACTCACCTGTTCGCCAGAACCTTGTGAAATTTCGTGCACGGAAATCACTGATGATCTAAATTATTTGTACAATCGTTTTTCAGGAGTTACTGCATTGCATTTGACCAATGAATACCCAGACATTGTTGAGAACTACATGAACAACAAATACAACTACCATTTGTCGTACACCGACTATATGAATTTCTACAGTGGTTGTCAAGCATCATCAATAGATCCATATTGTGTCTTAGCAGACGAGGCAAAGGATCTCACGAAAGTACTTACCCTGCTCACTTACCGTGGGCAATTACTTAATACTAGTTCCAACCCTGTAGATTTGGATGCAGATAACATTGTGTACCAAATGTCAGAATTAAACAACTTCTTTGGAAGTGACTTGTATTACAGCGCACAAT
The DNA here is from genome assembly GCA_050289845.1 of Crocinitomicaceae bacterium. Classification (GTDB taxonomy): domain Bacteria; phylum Bacteroidota; class Bacteroidia; order Flavobacteriales_D; family Crocinitomicaceae; genus UBA4466. Next base: position 13,867 of record JBNKGN010000024.1, read on the forward strand.
CAGGAGACAATTTGACTCTTTATTTGGACAATGGAGCCTGCAACATCGCATTGTCGGGTTGGTCAGGTATTGACTATGAAAAACTGGTTTCATTTGATGTTTTGATTCCAACAAACGCCAATTGTACCTCAGCAAACACGTTCAAAGTGTTGGTGAGCTATTTGGATTGTGGACGAATTGCACAAGGTGAACTGACAGGAACTTCTAGTTGTTTCGAGGTGAGCGAATGCGTTTGTGGTGACAACGGTCAACTGCTTTGTGACGATTGGACGTTTCCAGAAGATCTTTGCTATGAGCCGTATTTGAGTGAAATGTATCAAAATGCCATGACCGATTGGCAAAATGACATTGAAGGTATTTACGATGACTTTGCAGCAGATTACAACGAAGTATGTAACGCGATCTTCGACACAGAAAAGTTTTCGTACACAGGCCGCGAAGGGAACTACCAATATACTTTGTTCTTCTACGATCAGGCAGGAAACTTAGCAAAAACAGTGGCTCCTATGGGCTTCCACGATGCGTTTATAAACGGTACGTCTAATGCGGCAATTAACAGTGCTCGTGCAGCCGTCGATGGATTTGGAACGACCGAGCCAGCGATCATTCCGTCAAACGATTTCGAAACAACGTATGCCTACAATTCCTACAATCAATTGGTGAAAACAACCAATCCTGATCAGGAAGGAGATACCGAATTTTGGTACGATTTGTATGGACGCATAGTGCTTTCACAAAACCCTGTGCAAGCAGATCAAAATAAGTACAGCTACTCAAAATACGATGCCTATGGACGACCCGTTGAAGTGGGACAAACCCAAACCGCGGCTACACTTCCCTATTTTGAGTACGATGATTTGGGCGCAACGATTAATGCTTGGATTGATGCAGGATCGCTCACAGAGGTAACTATCACCACTTACGATGAACCACTGTCCTCTGCCATTTCGGCGAAATTTAAAGCTGGGACGCAACAAAACTTGCGCCTGCGTGTGGCATCTGTAGCCTACTTCCCAGTAATGAACGGAGGGATTGACCCCACGGAAGATTACGAAACTGCCCTCCACTACTCTTACGACATTCATGGAAACGTTTTTGAAACCTTACAAGACGTGCCCATGTTGGCACCTGTGGACCAGGACATCAAGTCCACGCAATACGAATTTGAATTGATCAGTGGGAACGTGCAAAAAGTCAAGTACCAGGAGGATGCCTTAGATTACATGGCGCACTCCTACACCTACGACAAACTAAACCGTTTGCAAGAAGTACACACTTCAACAGATGACGTACACCAAACCAAAGAAATCCGCTACGAGTTCTTCGATTACGGTCCTTTGGCGCGCGTGGAAATTGGAAAAAACCAGGTGCAGGGATTTGATTATTTCTACACCATCAACGGATGGATGAAAGGCATGAATGGTTCGGTTCTTACTACAAGCAACGACCTCGGAAGCGATGGGACAGCAGGTTACTCTGCTGAAAATGATGCTATCCATACCCGTTTCGCCACAGACGCCGCTGCATGGACTTTGGGGTATTTTGATGGTGATTACACCACGATATCAGGGGCAGTGGCAGAAGCAACATACGCTGGTTCTAACTTCGATGCACAAGCGCCCGATCTGTACAACGGTAATATTCGTCACGCTGTCACTAGCATCTACGGAATGAACACTTTGGGTGCAGCATACACCTACGATCAATTGAACCGATTGACCGAAATGACCGCATTTGAGAATACCACCGGTGTTAATTCATGGAGTGGAATTTCAGCAACAACCGATTATTATAACAATTACAGTTACGATCGAAACGGAAATATTACTAACTTGCAACGTAATGCCACAAGCACGTTAGGACTTTACATGGATAATTTCGCATATCATTACACCAATATAGGCAGTGACCCAAGCAACCGTTTGGACAAGGTGGACGATGGTGGAACAAACGATGGCGTGGGAGGTGACATTCTTTCAGGAATGGGAGCAGGCAACTATGATTACAATAAAATCGGACAATTGCTCTCAGATGTGCAAGAAGGCATCGGCGAAATGACCTGGCGTTTGGGCGACAAAAAACTCAAGAAAATAGAACGCGACGACCAAGATTCACCAGAAGTAGAGTTTGTGTACAGCCCGTTGGGATTGCGCGTATTGAAAATCGAGCGTCCACGGGTTGCAGGAAGTTTGGTCCCAGAAGAACAATGGAAATACACCTATTATGCATACGATGCCAATGGACAAGTAATGGCGACGTATGACGTGATCATGAGTGCTGCGAATAATGTAGCCACATGGTCGGAATCCAATATTTACGGTGCTTCACGAATAGGACAAGTGCAAAAAGACGTGCTTGTATGGGACAACGGAGCAATTACAGCATCCTCTAGCGAGATCTATCAAAACAATGTAGGTAACCGCAGGTACGAAGTCACCAACCATTTGGGCAATGTTTTGGCCGTTGTGACAGATCGCCACGAATGGAATACAGCAGATTCATGGTACGAGCCCGTTGTGGTAATGACCAGTGATTATTATCCGTATGGGATGGTGATGCCAGGACGAAATACGAGCACTGAGAGTTATCGTTATGCTTATAATGGAATGGAGCAGGATAATGAGGTGTCTGGCAATGGAAATAGCTACACGACGGAATTTAGACAGTACGATCCTAGATTGGGTAGATGGAAGAGCCAAGACCCCTTAAAGTATGATTATCCATGGGCTAGTCCTTATTCTGCATTTAATAATAATCCTGTATTCTATAAGGATCCACTCGGATTAGAGTCGGAATCGGAAGCAGGACCTGGACGTAGACGGAAAAAAAATAAATCAAACTTTTTTAGAAGGGAAAGGCATCAAAAGCGGATTACAAATCAGCGATGGTTATGGGGTACAAAAGTTAAGAGTAAAGGAGGGGATAAGGATGAAAAAAAGAAGAAAGATTCTGACAGCGAAGATGAAACACCTTCGGATGAATCTTGTTGTAAATTGAAAATTACCTTTGAATGGAAACATTGGGAAATTAACTGGACGAGGAAAAAGAAGCACCTCGTAGTGGCCGAGAGTAACCAAATTGCTGTAGATCCATACTCATCTACAGTTGAAAGAAGCTTAAATACATACAGTCAAAAGATATGGATAACTTGGGACACATGGGGAACATTACATGATAATCCAGCTGATTGGCCAGACAAGGGAAACCCTGACTTGAATGGAAATAAAGCTTGGTTTTTGAATGAGAATAGGAGTAGACGAATTGCTCCACTAATAAGTTTGTTTGGAGTGGTAAGAGGCTTTGTTGGTGTGAAACTGCCTTCTCTCCCGCATTTTGGGATTCGGATGAAGGCCCAAGGTCGCATTACGATAAGGGTTTCGGGGTCCGCTCATAGACACAATGGTAACCAAGATTGGTTTGGATACGCTATATTGATTAATGAACCAATAATTAGACAAAGAGGTATTCGAATTCCAATTCCTATAATTCATATTTTTAGGGATTGTGATTGCGAAGAAGGGATTAAAGAAGACGACGAAGACGATGGTGGATAGAATAAAGAAGAATAAAACGTTGGTTCTCTTGGGATTTATCTTCGTGATAATAGCATTGGATGGATTGAGTCAATCGATAGAATCTGATGATTTGGGAAGTCTGATTCTTATTGGTGAGGTTCATGATTATCGTAATACTGAAAACCGCCTATTCTTTATCGATAGTTTTTATTCAGAATCGAAGATCAATCT
>JBNKGN010000025.1:0-17450 GCA_050289845.1 Crocinitomicaceae bacterium
CGAAGAGTTACGAAATTCAATCGCTGTTTTCCCAGGAACTCTACGATTTCGAGCATGCCTTGGTCACCTATAAAAAGTACCTGTCCATTCGCGACTCGTTGGTGACGATCGAGCGAACGGAAGAATTTCGTTTGTTGTTTGATCAATACAAGGTGGAGCAAATCGAAAAACAATTGCGTTTGATTTGGGCTTCAAACGATTTAGAGATGGCCAATCTCGCAACGGAACGGGCCCAATTAGAGGCGCAGCAAGAGAAAGATGCCCGTCTGTTAAAGGAGAACGAATTGGAAATTGCAAGCTTAGAATATCAGCAGTTGAAAGACCGTGAAGCTTTAAAAGAATTGCAATTGAAGGAGGAACAACTCAATCTCGCGAACAAACAAAAGGAGTTGGATTTGATTCAACGGGATAATGAACTGAAAGAATTGGCGCTGGAGAAGGAACGTTTGGTGGTTTCCGAAAATCAAAAAGAAATTCGAATTCTGGCGCAGCAAAATGAGTTGGAAAAGCAACATCGGCGCAACGAGGAACAGAGCTATGAGAACAAGTTACGCTTGATTTTTGGGGCACTTCTCTTTATTTTAATTATTCTCATTGGGATTCTGATTGCGTATCGTCAATTGCGCCGCCGTAAGAAACAGATCGAAGCACAAAGTGTCATTATTGCTGAAAGCAAGAAAGAGATTGAGATTCAAAAGGACAAATCGGAGGGCTTGTTGCTCAATATTTTGCCTTTAGCAATTGCGGAGGAATTGAAGAAAAACGGCGTCGCAAAACCAAAATTGTACCAGGATGTGAGCGTTGGATTCACCGATTTCTCCGGATTTACCATGATTTCTGAGAAACTGAGCCCAGAGCAATTGGTAGAAAAACTAGATGCCATGTTTCTCGAGTTCGACAAGATTATAGAGACGCACGGTTTGCAGCGAATCAAAACGATCGGTGATGCATATATGTTTGCTGCGGGCTTGCCTGAACCAATGGAAGATCATTCTCAGAAAATTGTACTGGCGGCACTTGAAATGCGCGATTTTATCAAGGAATTTAACGACAAGTTGCCCGCTTCTGCTCCGAAATGGAATATTCGGATTGGAATTCACTCAGGACCTGTCGTTGCAGGGGTGATTGGAATTAAAAAGTTTGCCTACGACATTTGGGGAGATACCGTCAATACTGCGGCGCGTATGGAGTCGAGTGGAGAGGTAGGAAAAGTCAACATCTCGGGAACAACTTACCTTAAAGTTCGGGATAGTTTCCACACCTTACACCGCGGAAAAGTTGCCGCAAAGAACAAAGGGGACATCGATATGTATTTCGTTGAAAAACGTTAGGTTGGCTGTTGCGAGTATAGCGACATTTCGCTTACAACGAGACGATTTCGTGGGTTTCGTTCTTGCGGAGATACAGTTTCAGAATAGTGCGGGCATCGCGATCATCGGGCATTAAATCGAGAAATGTCGACCATTTAGATACGGGCATTTTTTTGTAATGATACGGCGCATACCCCATGCCTACCAAACAGCCATTTTCGACGAGAATCAGACTTTTTTCGCCCCGTTGTCGCCCCTTATCAACAATATAGAAGGAAGCACCGTTAAAGGTCAATTGATCGATCAGTTGGCTGCAACGCGCATTATACGAATCGGTCGTTTCTTCACCGATACACGCTCCAAGACAGTTTTTTACGGTGTATTGGAAACAAGCGGTTTTGGTTTTATAAAGATCACAAAGTTTGGTACAAAGATCGTATTCTTCCACTTGACGCTCAAGAAAGGCAACCCCTTCCTTTTTTGTGTTGAAGCTCGTCAATGGCGTTTCATTCATCGTTGAGACTTTGGCGATAAACAAACGGATGTAGCCAGTGTCATCAAAGTAATGATACAATCCGTAGGGAAACAAATGGCGTCGCAATGAACGGTTGTAAATCGGCTTGTGTTGTTTGATTAAAAGCGATTCTTTCAATAACGAGATCAATTCAGAACCCGTAAGTTCAAATTCAATGCGCGTGATTTCCTTTTGCATTTGAACGCCCTTTTTGGTGGAGTTGTTCCGCAAATGTTGATCGACCCGTTTTCGGATGTGAATACTTTTTCCAATATAAATCAGCTGGTTGGTCTCGTTGTAAAATTTATAAATTCCCGTTTTGTTAGGGATTTCGTCTAGAACATCGATGTCGAGATTTGGATGCAATCGGGTAGGGTTGACCTCTTCCTGAATAAATGTCTGTAGGTTTTTAGCATCCGTTTCCATCAGCAAGGTAAAAAGCTCTGACGTGGCAAACGCATCCCCTCCTGCGCGGTGTCTTCCTATCAATTCAATACCAAGTGCACGCGTTAATTTTCCGAGACTGTACGAATCATGTCCTGGTAGAACATACCGAGAAGCACGCACCGTACACAAATGGGGACGACGATAATCATAGCCAAGTGATCGGAATTCAGCACGCATCACACCGTAGTCGAATGCCACATTATGTGCGACAAAAACACAATCATTCGTAAATTCGATTATTTCCTTGGCAATTTCGTAGAATTTTGGTGCTTCACGAACCATTTTGTCATTAATCCCTGTCAATTGAACGATGAACTGAGGAATATTCATTTCAGGGTTAACAAGTGTCACGTATTCGTCGATAACCTTCGTTCCATCGTGCTTGTATATCGCGATTTCTGTGATTTTTGAGTTTTTTGGACTCCCTCCCGTTGTTTCTATGTCGATGATGGCGTAATGCACAGGACAAAGATAATAATACGCTGCATCCTTTCGTACAGAAAATGGATGAATCCCAAAAAGTTGCGATGGAAACGAGATGACAAAGAAAAAATCGCCAATCAATAAAGGAAGGAGCAGTTTTTACCTTTATACCAAGAACAAGCCTGCACTCAGAAAATAAATCTTAGACGCCATTCTGAGGTAGAAAGCAGCGAAATTGGTACCTTTAGCTATCGTAAATTGATTAAAAACAGTTAAAAAGACCTCAAAAGCCATCATGTTGAAGCCATTTCTTTCCTTATTTTTTTTCTTGCAAATGCTTTCTGTCACGGCACAGAGCGGATATCAAATTGACGTAACGATTAAAGGATTCGAAAGTGATCAAGCGTATTTGGGGTATTATTTGGGAGCGAAAACGTACATCAAAGACACTGTTTCGGCAGTCAACGGGCATTTTGTTTTCAGTGGAAAAGAGGTATTGGACGACGGAATCTACATCATTATTGATCCAAAAGATTATAGTTTTTTCGAGATTGTTTTAAGCGACGACCAACATTTGTCCTTGAGTACTGTGAAAGGACAGGAAAATAAGATGATGAAAGTTCAAGGCTCCGAAGAAAATGAGCTATTTTTTGGCTATCTCCATTATTTGGAAAAGCAGTACGAGGAAATGGATGTTTTAAAACAAGACATGGAAGGTCTGGATCCATCAACGGAATCGTATCAGCGCGATGAACAATCCATTGCATTAATTGAAGAAAAGATTAAAAACTACCGAACGGACTTTGCTTCAAAAACGAAAAATTCCTTCTTAGGTACAATCATTCGTTTGACACAAGAAATGGACTTTCCTGAGGCGCTTACTGGACCTGATGCCGATCCAATTGAGCGCTATAACTACTACATGAAGCATTATTTTGATGATGTGGATTTTTCTGCAGCAGGACTCAAGCACGTTCCAGCATTTTATAAAAAAATAGATGATTATTTAGGGAGACTTGTTGTGCAACATGTCGATTCATTGAAATTGGCGGTAGACCGTTTGTTGAATCTGGCAAGTGTCAACGACGAAATGTTCCAATATGTTACCATCGAGACCATCAATAAATTCGCCAAATCGAAAATCATGGGAATGGACGGTGTGTACGCACATATCGTTGAAAACTATTACGCAACGGGGCGTGCGACCTGGGCGGACGAAAATACGCTGCAACTTATGATTGCGCGCGCGAAAATGATTCAACGAATCTTGTTGTATCGACCTGTGGAGACAGTGAACGGTAAAGATGAAAATGGCGATGCGGTCGCACTTCACGACACAAAAGCGGTGTTGACATTCGTTCTATTGTTCGATCCGAGTCAAACCGAACAAAGACAACGATTCGAAGCGGTAAAGGAAGTCCTGGCAGCACACGATCCGGCTGATCTTCATTTGGTCTCAATTGCGTCCAACGGAACCTACGAAGAATGGAAAAAGGTACTCGGTGAATGGGAACTTACCAATCAACCGAAAATCACCAATATTTATACGGAAACAGATGCCTTTTTGTATTCACAAACCAATCAGAAAAAGGCGAATTCACCCATACTCTTTCTACTGGATGATCAAAAATACGTCATGGCGAAAGATCTCGATGTTAAAAGATACGCAGAAATTATAGACACGTTTTTAAACGGAGATAAGTAATAGTCGCCTCTCCAAGGTAAGGATTTGGTGCATTGTTTCGAACAAAAGCAGCACAAAAAAAGGGAGAACATACGCCTCCCTTGATTTTCAGTGATGGTGGTTATAGCTGATTTCGATTGAGTTCTTTTTTTGATTTCATTACGTTAAACCCAACATTCACCCCTGTCATACCACCGTTTTTGCGTGCCGTATAGAAAAGGTTTACGGGAATATTTAGCGCCCCGGCATGAAACGTTCTACCGATTGCAAATACAAACATGGTATTGATGCTCAGTCTTCCGCGATTATCCATGAAGGAATGATCAAAGTTGTAGGTGGGTTCGATAGACGAAACACTCGGGACTTCAAACCATCCGTTGGCGTGGTATTCTGGGTATTGATTCACATCGGCAAATTCACGAATGGCGTATGAATTCCAGTCCGACTCACTGATGTAGCCATTCTCAGGACCGAACAAGCCTTTCGTGTCGAAGAAACCATTGGATTGGCGCGACAAACCAAATCCAGGACCGAAAGCAAATTCCCAACCAGCGCGGCCGAATCGGAACCCGTTCATAATGGAGATCGAAGGAATAAAGCGGCCTTGTTCCAAACCAGAGATATTAAAAATTCCCTCGATCAATCCCGAGAAGTTTTCAGTTCCTACATATTGCCCTTCAAATTGATATCCGATCATAGAAACCGCAGGAAACATATCCATTCCCCCTTGTCTGCTTGAGCGGGTTGCAAACTCATTCATTTCACCGACCATTACAGCATATCCAATGCGCGGTCCAGAATTGTTGATTTTTCCGACGTTATTCGTGTTTGTTATCGGTTGGTTTTTGAATTTTAGTAAGTCGACCAATAAAGGATCGTTTTCGAGCCCGTGAATATTGCGAAGGACTATTTCGATCATTCGTTGCAATTCGGATTCTTGATGCTCGAATTCCATCATCGAAGTTTTGTGAAGTGTTTCCGCTTTAACGTCGATGAGTTTGAGCGTCACAACGATTTTATTGCCTAATGCGTCAATGCTTCCTGAAATAGTGTAGTCAACGTCCAATTCTTTTCCCAATTGCACAAGACAGTTTTTACTAAGGCACCCTTTACTCAGAGTTGAGTCTTTTTCGATGGCGTCGCGCATGTCGTACTCGTCGTAAACCGAGTATTGTTCGAGTTTGATCAGTTCCAAACGAATCAATTTAGAAGCTATTTCGGGAGTTGCATAAAGTCCGTTTACTGCTGGGAAACCTGCGGCAATACTTGGGTTGTTTTGTGCTTTGGAAGAAAAGGTGACCATTAAGATGGCAACGATAAGTGTGTACGTATTTTTCATGATAATTGTATTTAGAAGATTTGTGTTAAGATTAAAAAGAGGCCGCTATGCCAAGTAGCACTGCAGTATTGACTAAAATGCCTGTCAATACACCGAGAAATCCCTTTTTGACGCGATTATTCCGCAAACCATCGGCAACATAGGAAACTTCCTTTTTCGTCGCTTTGGGATTGTGTTCTTTGAAAGTTTTTAGTTGTTCCTTTGCTTTCGCGTTTTCAGCAACTGAAGCGATTGTCATGAAGGGCAATGCGAAAACACTTAATCCACTTGCCAAAACAGTACCGCCAGCGAAGTAACCATTGCTATTTTCAAGTCCCGCACCATAGGAAATCAAATTTTTTCGAATTTGTTTCATGTCTTCGGCGCTGATTTGAAGGGTATCTCCATTCAAATAGAATTCACGAAATGTATTGTTTTGTTCCGCCAATGTTGCGGAAGGAAGCGCTTGAACTGGAGGTGTTGTTTCTGTCGCCGTTGTCGATGGCCACGGGTTGGATCCGCTTTGCGCGCTCCATGGATTTTCCTGTGCAAAGCCAATCATTGGAACAAGTATGTGAAAAAGCGACTTGATGAAGAAACATCGAAGACTTCGCTGTACTTGCGCTGCTAAGCGTTGTTTTTCTTTTATTTGAGTTACGAGTTGTCGCATGATTTAAACTTTTATTGGTTCAAATCTAAGGCGATCAAACAGGGGGGCGCAACGGAATTACACGTCTGGATTTATCGTATTTGCGAATTTCGCAACAAAAATGAGATAGCTAAAATGAATTCAGGTGATTTTTTACGAAAATCACATTTCCAGCTCGATTTCCATTTTCTTTTTATACGAACCGATCATTTTTTTCAACGCGCCGAAGTAATTATTTCGTTCTTTTTCGTTGTTGACACTGATCATGCTCGAATTGGCCATCTGTTTGTTAAGGATAGTCAATGAATCGTCGATATACGCTTTGTCAACCGTGTGCACGGAATTCATCAGATTGTGTCCGAAGTAAAGCCCCTCAAAAGCATCCGTTTTATAATAGATCGTCGTGTTGCCATTCAAGGTTTCGTTATGATACATTTCGAATTCATTGCCAGATGCAGGCGGTTCTGTTGTAGAGATAAATTTTTTGCCTATCGTCGCTTGCGCGTGCAGGTGATCCACAAATCGGTCAAGCAAATCAAGGATGTAAATCGCATAGTTGGGATCGTCGAATTGTTGTGACTCGAAATAGTAATAGACTTCACGTACAAATCCACGCAACAATTCAGGATCGTAAATTTCTTTCGAAGGAATAGTGCAATAGATTCGCAACGCTTCGTGACCAATATTGAATACCTCTGGATCGATTTTTTCATACTTGAATTTGGCGTCTTTGTATTCCGGAATCTGAAGATGCGTTTTTGCCCAAAAGAATAGTTTGAATCGAATCAAATGTGGGTAATTCATCAATTGAATGATGGGGGAATTATTCACAGAGATGATCAATTCTGGGTTTTTCTGCGCCTTCACCACACGCAGTGAGTCTCTTAGATTCGAAAGATACAGTCCCATGCTAAAATCGTAGTTAGCAATGGGTTGGTATTCAAAAAGCACTTTGTTTTTGTTGACGTTGAACAGTGAGTCCAGCGAAATATTGAAATGTTTGGATAATTTTTCCAACTCATAAATGGTCAGATGTGTTTCGCCTCGATACCTTCTGTATACGGCATCTTGGCTAATACTCAGGATTTCACCGACAACATTCCCTAAAGAATCTTGTCCTTGAATTTGGCGCTTTATGGTCTCAAAAATAGCACTTTGATGATCTAAGCTCATAGCAACGTTTTAGTTCCCGCAATTTACAGATTTTTTTGGTTAAATCGCGTGAAATCTGTTGCACCGACAAGGTCTGTTATTGGCTTTCCTTTTCGAAGCCTTCACCAACAACTTTAAAGGAAGTACGTCTATTTCGCTGATGGAATTCTTCCCGAGCTTTCTCATTTGGTTGCGCATTGATGTACTTTTCAGTAAGATAAATTCGATTCCCATTACTATCCAAAATAGGCTTCTTCTTTTCGTCTTTCATATAGTTTGGTTGGTCTTCTCCATACCCCCTAGCGACCAATCGCTCTTTGTCAATTCCTTTTTCGATCAGATATTCTACACACGAGTTCGCTCTTCGTTGTGCAAGCTTTCGGTTGTAATCGTCACTACCTCGCGAATCTGTGTGCGAATTTATTTCGACGATCAAATTGCCGTTCATGATCAAGAAATTGTACAATTCATCCAACACTTCTTTGGAGCGCGTACGCAATTGTGATGAATCAAAGCCATATTAGATCCCGTCCAATTCGATTTCATCATCTGGGATGTTGGTTAAAAAGAAATCCTGATACAGCGCTGCCGATTCGATAATTGGCATGGAAGAAACAGATTCGGCCGTTGCGAAGTACTTTTCTCGCGTTGCTTTGATATAAATCTGTTGCTGTTTGTCTATTTCCAATTTGTAATAGCCTTTTTCATCTGTCTTAATCGTGCGATTTTCAAATGGGATCTTACTGTTGATGTCCTTAAAGTCAAGGTTGGTGTTCGGTAGAATTTCGTCGGTCTCTAAATCGTACGCATATCCTTCCAAGGTAATCAGGATTGGCTCATTGATCACTTCGTAAATGTCATAGCAGTGTCCATTTTCACAATCGGCTCGGTCACTCGCGAAATATCCTTTTTCCATGAGTGCATCCCATATCATGTAAGAATCATCCATACTGGAATTGATAGGCAAGCCCATATTCACGGGGTAGTCGTACGATTCGTTATCGCGATTATAGCGCGCTTTAAAAATGTCAAGTCCACCGATAGAATTCAACCCGTTGGAACTAAAAAATAGGGTAGATGATGCTTCGTGAAAGAAAGGACTTACTTCATCCAGTTCTGAATTGACTGGACGTCCTAGATTTTCTGCTTCTCCCACAACATTGCCGTTTTCGTCCAATGCAATCACCCAAAGATCCATTCCTCCTTGTCCTCCTGGTCGATTACTCGAGAAGAAAAGTTGTGTTTCGTCCAATGACACAAAAGGATTGATGCTTTTGTAGCCAGGAACATTTACAGATTCGGGTAATTTATACGATTCATAAAAACGGAAATTGACCATTCGACCCGAGTAGATGAATTGTTCTTTGCGGTTATCATCGCTCCACTTGGTATAGAAGATCAAGCTTTGTTGCTCGTTGCGTTTGAGATTGTTATAAGCGCTAGATGCGTCGTGGCGCGAGGAATTTAAAGGACGACCGTAATTGGTTGCAGGACTCCATTTGCCGTTTTCGTCGCGTTCGGTCCAGTACAAATCACACAAATAGCGAGAATCTTGTGTTTCTGGGTCTAAAATGACACCACCTTCACGTGCACTCGTAAACATCAAACGATTTTCATTGCCAAAGAAAGCGGGCGCAAACGAAGCCATTCCTTTATTGAAGACCATGGTGTCCAACATCGTCACGGAGATTTTATCGTGCAAATGTGTGCTGTCCATGGCGTAGTAACACCCTGTAATGAGCAATTGTGCGCTTCGAAGCAAGGAATCTGAATAATTGTTGGACGCTATGTATTGATCGAAACGTTTCACCGCTTCTTTGTGATTGCCAACATTCATCTGAGCAATTCCATGGTAGTAAACGTCTTCTGGATACGACTCAAATGAAGCTGTATGCGCAAAATGCTCTACGGCCTTCTGATAATCAAACGTTTTTAAATGACACGCCGCAATTTGGTGTTCGATGTAGTCCTTGATCGGAACTGTTCGAGCAGTATCTATTTCCCGACCTTCTGAATCTTTTAGTCGTAATCGGGAATTTTCAACTTCGTATGGAATCGTGATATCATCGAGACCAACAGAATCGCTTAGGGCGTTTTGATAGTTGAGCAGCGCATTGTAATAATCTTCGGCTTCGTAGTATTTGTCCGCGTGATACAACCACACTTTTCGCGATTGTCCAAAACTGACTATCGGTAGGCACACCAAAAGAAGAATTGCTAATTTTTTCATCGTCTATTTCGTTATAATCGAGGGCAAATTTTATCTGTTTTCTTGCGATCTTTTTGATGCATGTACGTGAATGAAATTTCAAATCCACCACGCCCGCTTGAAGCAGTAGTCAGCGTTGATACGTTAACGTCGTAGCCTACTTTTGCAATGAATTCATCCATTTTAGCACCAATGGATACAATCGCAGCATCTTCGTTTCGGTAGACCACACCTGCAAGCAAATACAAGTCACTACCTTTGAGATAATATCCAGCATCTACTGCCAAGGTCAATTCCTGAAATTCGCGTTGCATCATGTACAGTGCTTTCGGAAGCAAGTAGAAGGTTTCCGTCAGGTTGATCCGTGTTCCGACATGAGCGTAATAGCGGATCGGCAATCGATTATTGTAATCTAGAAAAGTTTCCTGTGGTTGGGTGAGATTAAATGCAGAAACACCAATAAAGGGATTCACACGGCTTTGTTGCTTCGCGAAGAAGTACATAATTCCCGCATTTGCCACTGGTACAATGAGTGATTGTCCTCCAAAATTTTCATTGGAACTAAGCGCTGTGTTGAATTCTCCTCCGTTGTTAGTGGTGTATTGATTGTTGAAACTTAAGAGTTGATATTCGACCGTCTTTTGCGTGAGTCCTGCTTGCACACCGAAGGATAAATTGTGATTTTTTCTACGATCAATCGAAGTAGTGTACGCTGCAGATAATGAACCCTGAAACGCATTGAAATTTCCAATTCCTGCTCGGAAATTACTTAGTTGCACACCAAATCCCCATTTTTTAACGGACATGTCATAGCTCAGCAATGATGTCGTATAGGGTTTAAAGTTTACGGCTTTCCATTGTGTTCTATACTGAGCATGCAAACGCCAATCTCCCTGAAAAACACCTGTCATCGCAGGGTTCAAATAGAGTGGTGCGGCGTCGTACATTGAAAGATGCGCATCTTGTGCCTGTGTATTTAAACTGCCAAGACAAAGCAGTGTGAAGGCTAGTAAATGTTTCCTCATAACTATCGAATAAGGGTAACGTCACCCGATTTTTTAATGATTACATCGTTGGTCATTTTGACCGCAAACGTCCATGTGTATACTCCCACAGGTGCAGGGGCATTTTTGTAGGTTCCATCCCAACCTTCGTTTGCATCAAAGGATTGGAAGATTAGTTCCCCCCAGTTGTTGTATACTTTGAAATCAACATCCTTGAACGGACCTCCACGAATGATAAATACATCGTTTTCATTGTCGCCGTTTGGTGTGAATCCTGTTGGTAATACTGGTGGCAAAGCGATGGTCACAAGTTGTGACGTTGTATCAGGGCATCCATTTGCATCAATTACGATTAGGTTAATGGTATAGTCGCCACCGTCTTCGTATGCATGCGTTGGGTTTTGCGTATTGTCCGCTTCACCATCTCCATAATACCAGAACCATTGCTGAAGGTTTAATCCTGTGGAAGCATCGAAGAAATTGATGTTTTCCAATACAAGTGCTGGATTTGGAGAGAAATTGAAATCCGCATTGGGAGCGGCAAATATCGTGAAGTTCATCGTGGTATCATCCACACACCCCAGATCAGAAGTAACTGTCAGGCTCACTTGTTGCAATCCCGTTCCGCTAAAGGTGTAGGTTGGATTTTGTTCGGTACTGACATCCGCTCCGAAATCATACACCCAGGTGTCGATAGTTCCACTAGAGAGAAAGGACAAATCGGTAAAGTCAACGGGCGTGTTCTCACAAGCAACTGTCGGGTTAAAATTCGCAATCGGCACTGGATTGATTAGAACTGGAAGCGTTATTGTATCATAACAACCATTGCTCGATCCTGCGATCAACGTCGCATTGTAATTTCCCGAACCTCCATACGTATGGATTGGATTTTCTACAGCGGAAATGCCAGCGTCACCGAAATTCCAATTCCAGGAATCAATCGTTCCAACGGTTGTTGTTGAGAGGTCATCAAAAACGGTATTGTCTCCCTCACACACTATTGTTGCTGAAAAATTGGCTGTTGGCACCTCTTTGAAAGTAATGGTAACCACATCGTTGTCTGGTGGACAACCGAAGGCACTAGTAGCTGTTAACGTTAAATTGACAAAGCCGTTGCCAAGATCTCCTGCAGATGGAATATAGTTCGTTACCAAAAAGTTATTGCCTGGTGTGAATGTTCCTGTTCCGCTTGAAGACCAACTTCCGCTATTGTTTACACCAGTGACACCGCCATTTAGTTGTACGATTTCGTTGCTACAAAACTCCTGATCAATTCCTGCTTGTGCTTTAGGTGGATCAACAAAGAATACACGCATTGAATCGGTTATGGCAGGACAAATTCCTGGTGTCGATGAAAGAAATACGTCCACGTACCCCAAGGTGGTGTCGATAACCGCGATGTTGTATTGTGTGTTTTGTGAAGTAGGACTAACGATAGAACCGAATCCGGTGGTTGTCCAATTGGCCCCGAATCCAAGAGAAACCGTTCCTTGAAGGTCCATCAAATTGAGGTTGGAGCACACAGAATCATTCGACGTGATCGTAACGGTCGGTTCTTGTAAGAAACTCACCTGAATACTGTCTTTTTCAGCGAGACAGTTACCGTTGTTGGTACTGGTAAGTGTAATGTAGATGCTTCCCGCTGTAATGTCCGAAGTACTGATTAAGTAATCGGTGTTGATATTGCTCGCAGAAGGAGAAAAAGCACCGCCACCTGAAGTTGTCCAAATACCTGTGGTTGTTGCGCCATTGATAGTTCCCGCGAGATTGACTGCGGTTTCGCTCGAACAAAGTACAGCATCTGCTCCGGCAATCACGTTAGGGGCTTCTGTAAATCGAATTACCAGCGTGTCTTTATCATCAGGACAAGCGTACAAGCTTCCCGCTGAAGTTAAAACGATGAGAACACTGTCCGCCGCAATATCCGTTGGTGATGGCGTGTAAGTTGTACTCAAACTTCCAGAATTTCCGAAGGCACCACCAGTACCTCCTGTCCAACTACCTCCAGATGCAAATTGAATCAATCCATTGATGGGAATAGGTCCCACGTTATTGGTACAATAGGAATCGTCTGGCCCGGCATTCGCTTGTGGCGATTGAATGTAATCAACGCGCATCGTGTCGGTAACCGGTTCACAATTTCCCGTTGAGGCGAGCACAAAAGTTACAAATCCTTGCGTATAATCTCCAGGGCTTGGATCGTACGTCGTTACTAAATTCGTAGGGTTGTTAAGGGTTCCTGTTCCGTCCAGCACCGTCCAGATTCCTGAAGTCGTACCTCCGGTGACACTTCCGTTGAGGTTGACCACGTTTTCCGCATTACAAAGAACGGTATCCTTGCCTGCATCGGTGATCACTTTTCGATGGAAGGAGGACATATAGTGGTATAGGCAGCCTGTGGTTGCTCCACCGTTGATGACTCCCATAGAGAAAAATCCTGCGGAATTGGAAATGGTGTTTTGGAATCCGCTCGGTATTTCTGCAGTACTGAAGTCGATTTGTGCCCCCACCCAAGCGCCTCCTGTTCCAGGTACCGGACTAAATAGGGCAGGGTTGATCGTTCCAGTTCCCGATGTGGTAAGTGTAAAAGCTGTTTCATCTCCTGCCTCACAAAGTAGGTTGAGAAGAAATTGTTGATTGTTGTTCCGTGCAAAGGAAACTTCATTCGATCCTGCACAATTGAGCGGCGGAAGAATTGCTAACCCAAGTTCACAACCATACCCAGACATGTGGATTAAATAAACAGGTTTATCAGATGAAATCGACGTGAGAGGTTGGGTTATGGAATATTGAACTGTTTCACCTTGATTTGCAAGAACAGTAGTAACTCCCCCATCGTCAATAGTGATAGTAGTGAAATTTTCGGCAGGAATAATAAAGATCGATTCGTTGGATCCTGGATTTAAGAACCCGATATTGACAATATAATCGGTACCGATGACATCTGTTGGAACGATTTGATCGCCCATCAAATCGAAGCAACCTCCTCCGCCAGAAGGATTCACGGAATCATCGTTGATCGTCACGGAAACAGGTTTGTCTGCAACGACGATCGATCCACTTAAGGAACTTCCTGGATTACTGGTGGTCATTACAACATTTTCGCACGTATAAACATTTCCAGCGAGTGGCAGTGTTACGGGATAAGTGACATTTGCTGGATGTCCAACCACATCGCATTTTGGAGTGATCCAGATGGTGGTGTTGTCTTCGGTTGCGACCACAGAAAAGAACTGCCTTGGATCTGTGACGAAACCGTCACCATTGCGGTCGGTATTAAGATCTCGGTTGTCCCATAAGGTTTGAAAAGGGACGACGAATTCTGTCCCCATACCGTTTTGGCCTTTCAGAGAATAAGTCTCAGGGTTGTTAGGCGTTCCAGGAGTGATGGTATACAAATCAGAAATAAAATCATAGACAACAGTGATAAATGCGTCGGAAGTAATTTTTATTCCAGAGGTCAATACAGCATCGGCTGGTTTGCTTTCAAGGTCGTTGACAATGTGACTTAAAGGCACGGAAACCAATCCATTCGCTGGAACGGTAAAAGTTGTGTCATAGGTCGCAGTTGGCATTTGGATGCGCACATTGGCAGGCGTTCCGAAGGTGGAAACGCGGAAAGCCATTTGAACGTTTCCGTCGTGATCAGGTGTTACCCAAGGCGCGGCAAACCAGAAAACAGTATCCACCTGAGCTTGAACACTCGTAAAACCTAGTTTTGCGAATATCAGGAATATCAGTAGGTATCTCATTCTTTTCATCTTATCCGTACTTTAATTCTTATTTTTTTTCGCGCTCATCTAAATCTTTCTGCATTTCTTCCAAAATGCTGTTATTTAGATCATCGTCTTCTTGATCGAGCGATTTTTTGTCTTTAGTAATTGTGAACGAAAGCATCACTTCATGCGACCCCGTTTGGTAATTGCTCAGCGGCGATAACGTATAGTCATAACTGTAACCGAGATTCAAACGTTCGTGTACTTTCATCCCAGCGGCGAGTCCTATAGCATCATCCGAACGATAGAGCAATCCCACCCAAAAACGATTGTTAAAAGTAGCTTTCAACATGGCCGTATATTGTAAAGGCACTGGATTTACGTAGCGGATCATCACGCTTGGTTGAATTTCGAATTCTTTCTTCTTGCTGTTTTTGAATCTAAAATTGTATCCCGCAATGGTGGTATAATGAAATGCCAAATTCGAGTTGTAACTAGTGAATTGAATTTGTTTCCCCAAAAGTCGCTCGAAGGATCCCATAACAAAGAACTTAGGAGAATACAGATGAAAACCAGCGTTTACGTCAATTGCATTCGCCGAATAAACTGTTCCATCCAATACTTCGTCCCCCGCATCTGCGAGTTTTGCATCATACAATCGAACGCGGTATTGCATATAACCTGGTTGTACGCCAAAGCCAAGTTTCATGGTTTCTGAAAGTTTAAAGTGATACGCGTAATTCGCATAGATTGTCGTGTTACCCGTAAGTCCTTTGCGCTCTGAAAGTACGGTTACACCGTATCCTACTTTGCCTTCGTTTTTATACGATCCCATGAAATTTCCCATCATTAAAACCGGAGCGCCATCAAATCCAACCCATTGTTTACGATACGCAAGATTGGCTTCATGCACCTGCTTTGATCCCGCAATGGCTGGATTGAAATAATAGTTGTTCATTAGGAAATTCGAATATCCTGCACGCTGCTGACCAAAAGCGATTGTCGATAGTGCCAGAACACTGAGTATTGCCGCTAATTTTTTCATTAGTTTCTGCTTTTAAGTACGAGTAATGTTCCCTTGAAAATATCTTTGTCGGGATCACCAGAATCCTTCAAATCAATGATGTAGTAATACGTTCCGTCAGGTACCAATTCGTCTCCGTATTTACCGTCCCATGGAATGTCGTAACCGTCTGATTCGAAGAGTAATTGTCCCCATTCGTTGTAGATTTCTACACGAGCGTCTGGATAAAGAAGGTCCAGGAATTCCAATTTCCAAACATCGTTTTTAAAGTCTCCATTTGGCGAAATTGCGTTTGGAATGAGTGTGTTGATTTCCGTGGTCACCGTATTGATTACGATAATTTCGGAGGTGCTATCTGTACATCCTAATTCACCTGTAACGGCAAGGGTAACGAGATAGTTTCCGTTGGCGAAATACGTGTTTGAAGGATTTTCTAACGTGGATGTATTGTTATTGCCAAAATCCCAATCATAGCTAACGCTGTTCGAAGAGGTATTCACAAAATTGAAAACAGCCCCGATGTTCAATCCGTTGTTGGTGTTATAAGAGAAACTCGCTACCGGTTTCGGTGGAATATTGATGACTGTTGAGATGGAATCGGCACACCCGTTACTTGTTTTTACGATATGAAGAATGGTGTAATTTCCATTCGCTGAAAAGAGTTGTTGCGGGTTTGCTGTTGCCGAGGTGCCTTGCCCTCCAAAATCGTAATACCAAAAATTGATTGGATCGTTGACTGTTGTTGAGGCGTCGGTAAAATTAACGACGATTTGATTGTTTGGACATTCCGCTGTGTAGGTGAAATCAGCCACTGGAACTTCATATACTTCAACTGTTTTTTGTATTGTATCATAGCAGCCGATATCCGAGCCGACAATTAACTCCGCAGTATACGTTCCTGCCGCAGCATATTCGTGGGTCTCGTTCTGATTGGTTCCCGTGCCAAGATCGCCGAAGTTCCATTGCCAATTGTCAATTGTTCCAAATCCTTGATTGGAGAAATCTGTGAAGGTTGTTGTGTTGTTCAAACAAACAGCGGTACTGCTGAAATTAGCTACGGGTGGTGCCACAAACTGGATTTGCACATTGTCATTCACCGCTACACATCCAAGATTGTTGGTCGTTGTAAGTGTGAGAAACATAAAGCCCGAAGCAATTTCCGAAGCTGTTGGAACATACGTTGCAGTGAGATCCGTTGCACTGTTGTTAAACGTACCATTTCCACCAGACCAAACACCAGTTGTCGTTGCACCGCCTACAACACCGTTGAGTGTAACCGCAGGAGCATTGGAACAAGCGATGATTCCCGCGCCTGCATCGACCGTTGGAGCTGGAGTGAACGCTATAAAGAGACTGTCTACGACTGGATTACATCCCTGATTGGATGTAGATTCCAAATAGATCCACACGCCACCAGAGGAAATATCAGCGAAACTCGGTTGGTAGGACGCATTTAAATCCAAATTGTCGGGACTAAAAAGTCCTGTTCCCGAAGTAATCCATTTCCCCGTATTTGTAACGCCAGTAACGGTTCCACTTAATGAGGCAACAGGGTTGTTTTCACACACATAAATGGTATCCAAAGGTCCCGCGTCTACCGTTGCTGCTTGTGTGTAGGTAATATACATCGTGTCTGATTCGGGCAAGCAAGAACCGACATTGGTTGAAAGTAGTACCAATTCTACTGTTCCAGCAGTTAAATCGGCTGCGGAAGGAATGTATTGACCATTCAAAGCGGTGCTATCAGGGCTAAATGTCCCTGTTCCACTAGTACTCCAGTAACCTGTTGTTGCTCCACCTGTAACGGATCCAGCAAGATCTACCACGGAATTATTTTCACAAACGGATTGATCTGCAGAAGCACTGACAATTGGTGCGGGTTCCACTTCCAAAACGATCGTGTCTTTTAATACAGGACAATTACCAGTGGTTGTGAGTATGAGTTGAATCGGTGCGATCAACGTATCGAGTGCACTTGGAATATATGTATTTGAAAGTTG
>JBNKGN010000026.1:0-17205 GCA_050289845.1 Crocinitomicaceae bacterium
CTTTTTGGAGAGAACTTGCTATTTGCGCTCAATTCGTCCAGGATGGTTTCCGGAAAAATATTTTTAAGTAATTGTCCTATCCGCTGGTCTTTAAAAAACATGGTTTTAAAGACGTCGATCTTCGAGCGCACCAAATGAGGACTGAACGGAAATGAAATGTGATCAACTGCACCCTCATTAATTCCCCGTACCAACTGTATGCCCTCCTGGTTCTTTTTGGTGATTAGAATAATGTAATTATTTGTAAAGAGGCTGTTGTCTTTGATTAACTGAAGTTGTGCCATTCCGTTGGACAATTCATCGATTCCGACCAAAAACAGACCAATTTCCCGGCGCTCAATAATGCGCAATGCTTCTTTGAACGAATTGGCCGTGATCACATTATTTCCTCCACCAGAAAGAATTTCCTTCAACCCTAGTTGGATTTTCGGATCAGGATCAATCACCAATATGTTTATAAAGCGCTCCATTAATTTAAGACATCTTCAATCGTTTTGGGGGCATCTACAAGTTCTAATACTTTTTGAATAACAGCGTCTACTTCGGCATCAGGACAACTTGCCCCAGAAGTAATGATAATTTTCATTGATTCTTTCACAGGTAGAAACGCGGAAAATTCCGTAATATTCTTCGTGTGAATATCAAATGATCGAATTGTTTGACGGTCAATAACTTCCCCTACATCTTTAATGAAGAAGGTGGGAAATTTGGGTTCTAGCAATTCCACAAGATGGGATGTATTGCTACTGTTGTATCCTCCCACAACGATCGCTAAATCGGCACTTTCTTCCAACAATGCCAAGGTTGCCGATTGATTATCATTCGTCGCATAACAAAGTGTATCTCTTGTATCCGCAAAATGTGCTTTCAATGAAGATTCTCCGAATTTCTCGATCATTTTTTGGCGTAAATAATCGGCAATTTCCTGCGTTTCTGTAGCCAACATTGTCGTTTGATTTACAACGCCAATCCTTTGTAAATGCAGTGTTGGATCAAAGCCTAACGATACACGATCCTTAAACGTCGCCATCAACTGATTCGCGTCAATTTTTCCGACGATGTAATCTCCCAGAACGATTGTCTCATCCATGTTTTTAACAATCAAAGAAGGAGCAGCCTCTTTACTGTGCGAAAAAGTAGCTTTCGTTTCTTCGTGATTGTGTTTTCCGTGAATAATGACTGTGTGTTCATCGTTCCCCAGTTTTTCAGAGCGGTTCCATACTTTTTCCACAAAGGGACAGGTGGTGTTGTAGGTATGCACGTCAATCCCTTTGTCTTCCAGTATTTTTTGCGTTTCCACTGTCGTCCCAAAAGCAGGAATGATGACGATATCTTCGCTGTGAATGTTTTCCCAGGGGATCAATTGATTGCCTTCGGTATCCTGAATAAAGTCGACACCTTGATCCTCCAAATCCTTGTTTACACTAGGGTTGTGAATCATTTGACTCAACAAATAAATTTTCTTATCGGGATTTTCGTTGATAGCCTTGTACGATTTCTCAATTGCATTCTCCACACCATAGCAAAACCCAAAATGCCTGCTGATAATAAAGGATACATTTCCAAAATCCAACGTGGTAGGACTAAAATCTTTCTTACGTGGATCTTCCAGGCGACGCATAGCTTTCACCTTACTAATGATCGGGGATTTATAATGCTCTGGAATGTCGAACTTCTTCATAAACCAAATTTACAAAATAGTACGCGCAATAGAACACAAAAAAAATGGCAGCTTATGATTGAAGCTGCCATTCCTACGGTTGGGATCAATTACAAAACAACATTCTTGTCTTTGTCGTGTTTCACTTCATAACTGAAGAAGATTTCCTTGGAAGTTTTCGGTTTCACAGTGACAGACCACTCCACAATACCTGTGCGCGCGTTCAATGTACCTTTCGATAATTCACTTGTGGTAATCTCGATATCTGGATTTGTCGTCACTGGAATTTGATCTTGTACAATCAATTCAATCGATTGTGATTTCAAGTTCTTCACTTCAATCACGTAGGCATACGTGCGTTCCATTTTCGTTCCGACAACGCGTTCTTTCGATTCTTTTTCTAACAACGTGCGTTTCACGATGATGTTTGGATCTTTCCCAAGGCTTAAGTGCAGCGTATCGTCCATAGTCGTTGGATCAAGATAGGTCTCCCCCATATAGGTTCCATCGAAATAAATATTCGCTTTGGCTGGTACTAATTGTAATTCGTCTAGTTTTGAAATTTGCGCAACCAAAAAAGCAGATTTATCAAATTTCGGAACAGTATAATACTTGTAATCTGCCGCTAAATCAACATTTTTCACCAAAACCATGTGGTGTTGATTGTTTGATTTAATGGTATAAGGAAGGTCAATTATAAACTCTGCGGAAATCACATTGTCTACCACTTGAACGAATTCGTACGAGTAACTTGCGTCCATTTCTGCCTGAGGTACACTTCCTGCCAAAGTCGATGTCGGAGCATTGAAACCATAGGATTCCGCTTTTTTCTGTAAATCCGATCTCTCCTCATTTTCAGCGTAACCTCGCGTTTGGTTGTATGCGTAAAAATCAACATACCATGGGTGTAATTCTGGTTTTGTTTTGTTTTGGTAAGGATTGTTCGTAGAAATTGTCAATGGAATCTCGTTCCAATCCACTCCTGTATTTTGATAGACCTGTGCTTTGTAGTTCAGGTTCACATTTCCAACTGCAATTTCACTGCGTAAATCATACGAAGGCGTCCAGCCAGCATTGCTTACTAAATAAGACACATCCAATTTTCCTGTAACGTATGCATCCGACTTAATCGTAATTACTACGCGATGAATCGGGTCAGTCGATTTTTTATCCGTCCCGTTGTTCTGTTCGAAATTGCGTAAATCTTGCAAGCGTTGCACCATGCCATTACGTTTTTCTTCAGCGTTGGATTTACTGCGACTTAAAACACGATATCGCTGATTGATTTCCATCATCTTTTCGGTGTAATAGTCAATCGCCGTTTGAAGCAATTGAATGGAATCGTTTACTTTTCCTTGACCGCGGATGGCACCGTTGTTTTGGAGTATATTTTTGGTCGCTGTGAGCACGGCCAATTCGTCCTGATAGGTTTGAAGTTCAAAATCCACTCCATTGATGGAATCCTCTAGCACTAAAATTTGCTGTCTTGTTTTTAATGGCAACCCAGTTAAAGGTGTCACTTCAGGTTTTGGATAATAAATCATGTATTTCGTGTCCAAAATAATGGCTGCTCCTGTTGCCTTAACCTGCAAACTTTTTAGGTCGATCCGAGGGCTCACCCCTTCAATGATGACTTCTGTAACGCCTTTACTTACGGCATATGAAGCGGTGCGATAAATTTGAGCTCCCTGCGTGTAGACGGTAACATGAGAAATTTTCGATTCAACGATTTTTTCGTCGTTGGCATTCGCGTAGACTGCGATGAACAGAATACACAATAAACTTGCAATTTTTTTCATAATCTTTTGGTTGATTTTACATTACATTTTGCCTCATTGTGGCGTTTAACATCGATATACTTTCTCTTTCGAGGGGCTGTACAAAGATGAAAGAAAATGGTTCAATGAAAATTAAAAAAATGGGGAGAAGGGAGGGGGGAATCTTGGGAAGATTAACTATAAAATACACTTTTATTTTAAAAATTGCAAAATTTCTTATTAGCAATATTGCTAACGACTCCTCATTATCAATTAGTTACGCTTAAATGTTTTTTTTTCCCCAAGTTCAGAATCCCCCAAAAAAACCGAATCAAATCAACGTCTCTATATCAACGCCTTTATCTCCTCGATAATTCTAGTTGCCAATGCGTTTGCTGCATCCAGCGACTTGCTTTCCGAATAAATTCGAATAATTGGTTCGGTGTTACTCTTGCGAAGATGCACCCACTCCTTCCCTATGTAAATTTTCACACCGTCCGTAGTATCCACCTCTTCGTTTTGATAGTTAGCAGCCATGGTTGCTAATACGGCGTCTACATCAATTTCAGGTGTCAACTCAATCTTATTTTTGGAAATCGTGTACTTAGGATAACTGTCCCGCAATTCAGAAACGCGCAATTGTTTTTCTGCCAAAAGCGATAGGAACAAAGCGATTCCCACCAACGAGTCACGACCGTAATGCAACTCAGGATAAATCACACCACCATTTCCTTCGCCACCGATCACAGCTTTTTCCGCTTTCATTTTCGTTACGACATTTACTTCACCAACGGCAGAAGCATGGTAAATCTGTCCACGGTTTTCTGTGATATCCCGCAATGCTCGTGTGGAAGATAAATTGGACACGGTACTTCCTGGTGTTTTACTGAGAACGTAATCTGCAACAGCTACAAGTGTATATTCTTCTCCGAACATAGATCCATCTTCACAAACCAATGCCAAACGATCAACATCGGGATCTACCGTAATTCCAACATCCGCTCCTGTCTCCTTTATTTTGTCTGACAAATCCGTCAAATGCTCTGGCAATGGCTCTGGATTGTGCGGAAAATGTCCTGTTGGCTCACAATACAATTTGGTAATGCGTTTTACGCCCAGCGCTTCCAACATCGCAGGAACAAAAATCCCACCCGTTGAATTTACCGCATCAACCACAACTGAAAAATCTGCCTTGGCTATCGCTTCCTTATTCACGATAGGCAAAGCCAAAATAGCATCAATGTGTTTTTGTAAATAGGAATTGTCATGCGTTTCTGTGCCTAAATCATCCACCTCTGCGAAATCAAAAGATTCATTCGACGCAATTTCAAGAACAGCCGTTCCATCCGCACCTGAGATAAATTCCCCTTTTTCATTCAACAATTTCAATGCGTTCCATTGCTTTGGATTATGACTTGCCGTTAAGATGATTCCACCATGTGCTTTTTCCAAAGGTACTGCAACTTCTACCGTAGGCGTAGTCGAAAGCCCAAGGTTCACAACATCAATTCCAAGACCAATAAGTGTTGAAACCACCAAATTGGAAATCATCTCTCCAGAAATTCGGGCATCACGCCCAATCACTACACGCAATTGCGCACCTTGATTTCTGTTCTTAAGCCATGTTCCGTATGCAGCAGCAAATTTTACAGCATCCACAGGTGTCAACCCATTATCTACCTTGCCACCAATGGTTCCTCGAATTCCCGAAATTGATTTAATTAAAGTCATGTTATTGAAATGATTTTTTCAGTTCGATCATTTTCATACAAGCGATTGCACATTCAATCCCTTTGTTGCCATGTTTCCCACCTGAACGATCAATCGATTGTTGCAATGTATTGTCCGTGAGTAAACAGAAGGCTACCGGCGTGTTGTATTTCAAGTTCACATCCTTGATCCCTTGCGTTGCTCCGTCGCATACAAAATCAAAATGTTTGGTTTCACCTTGAATTACCGTACCGATGGCAATTACGCCGTCCACTTCAGTGTATTCGCAGAGGTATTGACAACCTAATGGCAATTCGAACGCCCCTGGTACAAAGCGTACAAAAATATTCTCTTCCCGAACGCCGTTATCAATCAAAGCGTGTTTTGCGCCCTTCAATAAGTTCAATGTGATGTTCTCGTTCCATTCAGAAACAACAATGCCGATCTTAAAATCGGCACCGTTTGGAATAAATTCCTTATTGTATTCTGACAGATTGCGATTCGCAGTCGCCATAATTATTTCACTTTAGTTTTACTCGCTCTAGCGTGATATTTCTCGATTTGATATTGCGTTGAGAAAGCAGGATAATCTTTCATAATTCGCTCGTAATATTGCGTCGCTTTTTTGAAATCATTCAATTCCTCCGCGCACCCTGCTGCTTTGTTCAGGTACATTGGCGTGGTGAAATCGTTGTCCATCATGTTCGCTGCTTCTTCATACAATGCTGAAGCTTCTGGATAATTCCCCATTTCAGACTTACAATCTGCCTGAAGTCCAATACGAAGAACGCTTACATAAGTATCTTCTACATCCACTTCGTCCAGTTCCGTCAATGCTTTTTTGAATTCTCCCTTTGCCATCAATTGACGTGCGTAAACGAATTGAGCTACTTCTCCTCCGATTTTTCCGTCGTATTTTTTGATCGCTGATTTCAATTCAGGAATCGCTGCCTCCGTTGAATCCGTTTTTGCATAGTTCAAAGCCTCCCAGTATGAGTTCTTTGATTTCTCATTTGCGGGGGTCCAAAAGAACTGAACGTAAACTAAATAACCAAGCACTACTGCCACAACAGCTCCTACTGAAAACAATATGATTCTCAGCTTCTTATTCGTCTTCAATTGATCTTTAATCTCCTGACCTGTAATATCTTCTAACATCGTATATTTTTAAGCGGAGCAAAAATAGTTTTTTTTTTGGATAAAGAGTCAAGGAATCACAGAAGATATTGGTTGAATTGAACTAAATTTGTTGTGATGCATCTCGAGAATTTACAACTCATAAATTTTAAAAATTACGAAGCCGCCGATATTCAGTTGGCAGCAGGGATCAATTGCTTCGTCGGAAATAACGGCGTTGGAAAAACGAACATCCTTGATGCGGTGCATTATCTCAGCATTTGTAAGTCGTACATGAATGTGATCGACAGACAAAATATACGCTTCGACCAACCCTTCTTTTCCATTCAAGGAACCTGGCACAAAGACGCTACCGAAGTGCAAATTCACTGCGCGGTTAAAGTCGGTGCAAAAAAGGTTTTTCGAAGAAATAAAAAAGAATACGAAAAATTGGCGGATCACATCGGTCAATTCCCAGCGGTGATGATTTCTCCCTATGATCGTGACTTAATTTCAGAAGGCAGTGAATTGCGACGCCGTTGGATGGATGGTATTATTTCTCAGTTTGACCGACGGTATCTTGAATCTATTCAAAAATATAGCCGTGTACTCGACCAACGCAATGCATTATTGAAAAATATGGCCGAACATCGTTTGTTCGACCGTGAATCCATTGATGTTTGGAATGTGCAAATGGTCGCACTCGGACACGACATCTTTGAAAAGAGACAAGCATTTCTCGACGAATTTATTCCTGTTTTTCAACGCCACTACAATGCTATTGGGTTAGATGCCGAGTTGGTAGAATTGGAGTACAAATCTCAACTTCACGAGCATTCTTTTGAAAAATTACTGGAATTACATGAGCGAAAAGATGCACATGCCCGTTATTCAACCGCTGGAGTGCACCGCGATGATCTCGTATTTAAAATAAAAGGACATCCTATCAAGAAATTTGGTTCGCAAGGACAACAAAAATCGTTCATCATTGCCCTTCGACTCGCTCAATACGAATGGTTAAAATCGCATTTAAACACCTTGCCCGTACTTCTTTTGGATGATATTTTCGACAAACTTGATCATAGTCGGGTCGAACGTTTAATGCAATTGGTGAGTGATCATTTTTTGGTCAGGTTTTGGTCACCGATACAGATTTAGAGCGCGTTGAGAAAATATTTGCCGATAGTGATCTTAAATGCAAACTTTTTCGCGTTGAAGAAGGTCAAATTCAAGAAATTGGTGTTAAATTGACGGTGAATGAGTGATTTAAAGCGAACATCGAACGAAGCGCCTTTGAAAGACGTCCTTGACCGTTGGTTAAAAGCCTACGGTTTCGAAGGAAAAATGAAAGAACTTGATGTTGTGGCTGCCTGGCCAGAATTGATGGGCGTAGCCGTTGCTAACAGAACCGAAGATATTAAAATCCGAAACAAAAAATTGATCCTCAAAATGGGATCTTCTGTCATGCGCGAAGAATTGCTCAATGGAAAATCGATTATTATTCAGCGTCTCAACGAATTTGCAGGCTTTGAGATTATCGACGACGTTTGGTTCGGATAAGATTTTCTTCACTTCCACATTTTTTTTGACATTCCAATTTCTACCTTTACACCATCAAACAGCTTATTGTCATATCAGGTCCTACGGCTAGCGGTAAAACCAGTGTTGCTGTTAAAATCGCACGCTACTTTAATACTTGTGTGCTTTCGGCGGATTCGCGTCAGTGCTATAAAGAATTAAGTATTGGTACCGCAAAACCCACAGTGGAAGAACAAGAAGGCGTACCGCATTATTTTATCGATTCGCACGAACTTAAAGACGAAGTGACCGCCGCAGCCTATGAAAAATACGCTTTAAACGTTTTAAACATTGCATTCCAGGAAAACGACGTCGTTGTATTAGCAGGAGGCTCAGGAATGTTCGTCGATGCGCTTTGTTTGGGCCTCGATGCTATTCCTGCCGATGCGTCTGTTAAAAAAATGCTTATTGCGCAATTCGAAAACGAAGGACTTGCACCACTCTTGGAGGAATTGAAGGAAAAGGATCCAGTGTACTTCGAACAAGTCGACAAAGACAATGCGCCTCGGATTCAACGCGCACTGGAAGCCATTCGCATCAGTGGTCGTCCCTTTTCTTCCTACCGAACAGGACAACCGAAATCACGGCCATTCAAAGTCCATCGTTATGTCTTAAATCACGACCGTCAAACCTTGTACGACCGCATCAATTTACGCGTGGACTTAATGTTGGAAGCGGGATTGGAAGAAGAAGCACGTTCCGCCATCCAATTTCGTCATTTGACATCTATGAATACCGTTGGTTACAAAGAGCTATTTGACTATTTCGACGGGAAAATCTCGCGTGAAGAAGCGATTGCCGCCATTAAACAAAATTCCCGCAGGTATGCAAAACGACAACTCACCTGGCTCCGTAGACATCCTGAAAGTCATTGGGTTGAATTCACCAATACGGATTCGGTAGTTCGGGAAATTTTAACGAATTTTGAATCGAAAGAATCGTAATCCAAATTATGGAACGATTCTTGAAAAACAAGAACCTAAACCATTCTATGAACATTACGCTCGATCATATTATGCCGCACCCTCTCGCTTCAATCCAACACGGACCAGAAAGCATTTGGGGAAACGAAACGCATTTAAAGCACGGCAAGAGAATTTTATTGAACGCATCCTCTGGAAAAGGAAAGTCAACCTTCACCACAACCGTTTTCGGATTGCGACGGGATTACGACGGAACCTTGTCCTACGAAGGCAAAAATATTCGTGAATTTACCCCCGATGATTGGACAGAAATTCGTCAAAGAAAAATATCCGTTGTCTTCCAAGATTTACAATTGTTTCCGAATCTGACCGTAAAAGACAACCTCCTTTTGAAAAATCAGTTAACGGATACGTACACCGAAGCCGAGTTATACAAAATGCTCGAAGCTTTGGAAATTGAGGATAAATGGACGCAACGTTGTGGACTTTTATCCATGGGACAACAACAACGCGTTGCAATCATTCGCTCAATGGCACAACCGTTTGAATGGTTGATTCTCGACGAACCATTCTCACATCTTGATGTAGTAAATACCCAACGTTGCATGGAAATGATTCACAACCGAACTATTGAACAAGGTGCAGGCTTTGTACTTACTTCCCTCGGTGAATTACACGATTACGAATACGATTACGAACTAAAACTATAACCATGTTGAATAAATTGCTCTTCAGAAATCAAGACAGGGTGCAACTGGTTATTGCTATGATCGGTGCATTTTTAGGAATTACCTTCTTGATTACCTCCATCCATTATCTCATTAAAGTCAGCGAATTTGGCGAAGGAACGGATATCCTCGGTCCGAACACTATTATTGTGCAAAAACGCGTAACTGAATCCAACCTACTTGGACTCGCAAAAACGTATTTCGATGAAGACGAGTTGCAAACGATGCGTGAACTTTCCTTTATCGAGGAAGTAAAACCCGTGATTTCAAACAATTTTCCCGTGTACTTTGAGACAAAAGATACGCGTATCCCCAAATTTGGAACGGACATTTTTATCCAAACAGTTGATCCTAAATTCATCGGCTCTTCAGCAAATAGTTGGGATTGGAAAGAAGGCGACGCATCCGTTCCTATTATCATGCCACGCGATTTCCTTGTCATGTTAAACACCTTCGCAAGCGCAAATAACATTCCACAGGTATCGGAAGAATTGGCAAAAAAGGTAAAGTTTAAACTCACCATTCGCAACGAAGACAATTCGCAAAGTGAAGCACACTATGCCAACATTATCGGATTCACCAGCTCGGTTTCAGCCATTCTCGTTCCGGAATCGTTTATGGTCTATGGAAACGATAAATATTCGGACGGTAGCGAAGAAAAAATCACCCAAATTATGATTTCTGGTAAAGAAGGTGAATTTGGTCGCGTGGAAGAATATATGACGAAGAAAGGTTTGGAATCGCACGAATCTCAAATGGCCATTGGTCGCCTCAAAAGTATTGTTGGAACCCTATTTCTGGTCGTACTTGGAATTTCAGTGATCGCCGTGTTCGTTTCAGGGTTGGTACTGATTCAATACATGCAATTATTAATCACAAGAAGCGTGTACGAAGTGCGGACCCTAATGCGAATTGGCTACCACCCAAACAACATTATTCGCAAATTCTTCGTCTACTTTATGATCATCTTTGGAGTGGTCATCGCGGTCGGATTGGTTTCCTTTCTGATTTTGAAGTACTTCCTTGATAACATGTTCGAATCTGGAGGTATCTACATCGGTCGCGAAATGACACTTTGGAGCTTTGGAGCTTTGGTTTTTGCGTACGTTTTGTTTACACTTTCAAGTTTTTTAACAGCGCGCAAAGGCATCTACGGAGAATATTAGTCGTTAAAGAATTGTTAATCGATCCAACCGGCTACGTTATGATCACGGAAGAACGTATTTTTAAGATCAATTAGTATAGTATTATGAAGCAGTTATTGGTGTTGGTGTTATTATTGAGTGGATTTGCAGTAAATGCTCAAACCATTCGATTTAAAATTGAAGGTCAAAAAGACACGACGGTTAATTTGGTGCGATATTTTGGAAAAAATCTTTTCTACGGAGATACTGCCGAGATGAAAAATGGTGTTGTTACCTTCGATAATGTGAATCTCGATCCAGGCATTTTAGCGCTTTATATTCCTGGTCAAAACTTACTTGAGTTCGTCTTCAACAACGAAAAGGACATCGTAATAGAGTCGAAAGGTCCGAATTACATGGCGAATGCAGTCACGAAAAAGTCAGAAGAAAACAAAATCTTCTTGAATTACGTCCAATTCATCGCCAATAAGAAATCGGAATCAGGACGTATGGTGGACCAACGCAAAGGCTACAAAGAAGACGATCCGAAATACGAGGAGTACACTAAAAAAATCAACGAAATTCAGAAAGAAGTCGAGGATTATCAGAAGCGAATTGCCAACGACCATAGCGAAATGTTGGTCGGAAAAATCGTACGGATGTCTATGGAAGTGGAGATTCCTGAAGCTCCTATCGATGAATCGGGAAACATTATCGACTCCAATTTTAGATTCAATTACTTCCGCGCACATTATTGGGACAACATTGACCTTAATGATGATCGTTTGGTACGAACGCCAGTATTCGACAACAAATTGAATTATTACTTCAGCAACAAAATGATGCTGCAGCATTGGGATACCATAATTCATTACGCGTATGATTTCATCGATCGTTTGGATCCAAAATCAGAGATGTTCCAATACGTCGTAACCAGTTTGACTTCTAAATACGAGAAAAGCAAAATTATGGGGATGAACAAAGTATTCGTTTATCTCGGTAAAAAATATTACTGTACTCCTGATTCAGCAGGCAATTCTCCCGCACATTGGATGAAAGACAGCCAACTAGAAACGCTTTGCGAGAAAGCCAATACACATTATAACCTTGTCATGGGTGCTGTGCCTCCAAATATCAAACTCAAGGACACAACGGACGTGAATTACGTTGATTTCATGAGTCTTCCGAGCGAATTTACCATTTTGTATTTCTGGGATCCAGACTGTGGACACTGCAAAAAGATCACTCCGAAATTGCAAACGTTGTACGAGAAAAAATGGAAAGAACGCAACATCGAAATTTTCGCTGTTGGTAAAGCCACCGGGGATGATTTCGAAAAATGGAAAGCATTCATCAAAAAACACCACTTGGAATTTATCAATGTAGGTGTCACTAAAACAATGTATGAAGCGGCGATGGACAAAACAAACAACCAGTATCGTTTGCAACAATTGCTTCGCGAGACGGATTTGAATTCGCTCAATTATCAGCAGATTTACGACATCTTCGCAACGCCAAAGGTTTGGGTATTGGACAAAGACAAAAAAATCATTGCCTACAGTTTAACGGTTTCTCAATTAGAGGACCTTTTGGACAAGCTACAAAAAAAGGAAGACAGCGAAAAAATCTTCCCACCTGAGCAAGATACGGAAGACGAGCAAATGCATTAGTCTGTCACTTTGAATGGAAAACTCGTTCCTATGAAGGACTTCGGTTATTGTTACATATTACCCGATACATCCCTCCAGAAACGTACTATTCAAAATACATGAATTGGGAGCGCTTCTGATGCCCTAACTTGCCGACCTTTTCTATTTCCAACCATTCATGGAATAATCAGTCAATTACAGCCATGAGTTTGCCTATATTTGCAACTCAAATTATTGATATGTTACGATTACTTTCCCTCTGTTTTTTAGTAGCTTTCTCGGCGAGTGCACAAGATTATTGGCAACAAGAAGTCAATTACTTCATCAAAGTCTCATTGAACGACAACAACCATACGCTCAGTGCCTACGAGGAATTCGAGTATGTGAACAATTCACCAAATGCACTCGATACGATCTACATCCATTTATGGCCGAATGCCTACCGAAATGGTGAAACAGCGTTGGCAAAACAGCTCTACGCAAATAAAGAAGATCTGCTAAAGTTCGGCGATGACTCCGTAAAAGGAAACATTGATTCACTGGATTTCAAAGTGAACGGGGATAAAGTAACCTGGGCGTACGATAACGAAAATATCGATATCTGTTATTTGCTCTTAAAATCCCCTCTGGAATCTGGTAACTCGATCAAAATATCTACACCATTTAGCGTAAAAATTCCTTCTGGAAAAATATCGCGTTTGGGGCACATCGGCGACTCCTATCAAATTACGCAATGGTACCCAAAACCTGCAGTATACGATGCCCGAGGCTGGAATCAAATCCCGTATTTGAATCAGGGAGAATTCTACTCTGAATATGGTTCTTTTGATGTGGAAATCACCTTACCATCGAATTATGTTGTAGGCGCTACGGGTGATTTACAGACAGAATCAGAAATTGACTTCCTCCGGGAGCGTGCTGTAAAAACAGGAAACGCTATCGATCGCGGTGAAAATTTCTACGAATTCAATTCCGAGAAGAAACCGAACGGTTATCCAGTGTCTTCATCAACGTTTAAAACAATTCGATACACACAAAAAAATGTACACGATTTTGCCTGGTTTGCCGACAAACGTTTCAACGTACTCAAAAGTAAAGTTGAATTGCCGCACTCGCATCGAACGGTTACTTCATGGGCGATGTACACAAAAAAAGATGCAGCCCATTGGGTAAAAGCAAGTGAATATTTGAACGATGCCGTGTATTATTACTCTCTTTGGAATGGAGACTATCCTTACAATAATGTCACTGCCGTTGATGGAACAATCAGTGCTGGAGGAGGCATGGAATATCCGAATGTCACCGTAATCGGAAGTTCAAGTTCTGCGCATGAATTAGAAGTCGTTATCGTTCACGAAGTGGGACACAACTGGTTTTACGGGCAACTTGGAACGAACGAACGTGTCCACGGTTGGATGGACGAAGGAATGAATACGCTTAATGAGGTACGGTACATACAAACAAAATATCCCGAAAATACAGCAATGTCAGACATGGTATTGAACGGGCGTTTTCACATGAACGATCTGGATCACCACGATTTGAGTGACATTTCCTACCGAATGATCTCGGTTTTGGGAGAAGACCAACCAATTGAAACGCATTCTGCAAAGTACACGTCGATGAACTATGGAATTGTGATGTACCAAAAAACAGGGCTTGTCTTTTTCTATTTGAAGGACTACTTAGGAGAAACACTATTCGATAAATGTATGCGTGCTTATTACGCAGAGTGGGAATTCAAACATCCACAACCAGAGGATATGCAACGTTCTCTCGAAAAAACTTCGGGCAAAGATTTGAGTTGGCTTTTTGACGATTTGATCCAAACAACAAATCACATCGATTACAAATTGAAACGCGTTAAGTCAACCGATTCCAGCACAGAGGTAAAGGTAAAAAACGTAGGACAAGTTGACGGTCCCATCGAAGTTGCAGCATACAAAGGAAATCAGTTGGTAGGAACACAATGGATTGAACCCGGAAATAAAAAAGCAACAGTTTCGTTTTCGGAAACAGGCATTGACCAGGTACGCATTGATCCGGGAATTGATATTCCTGAATTGAACCGACAAAACAATCTTTGGTCGAAAAGTAACGCGATCCACCGCTTGGAGCCTATCAAATGGGAATACTTAGTAGGCGACAACGAATCCGATCAAACCAATATCTTCTGGACACCAATGATCGCAGGAAATAAATACGACGGATTTATGCTTGGTGCGACGGTTCACAATTACGGTGTACCGTTTAACAAATTCAATTACCTACTCTCCCCTTTCTATTCGTTCCGACGTCAATTCGTTTCTGGAATCGCGGAAATCGATTACAATTTCTTACCGAAAAACCACCTGAAGATTTCAAAATTCGGTGTCTCAGTAAAATCCTTCAAAAGCGACACATTGTATCGTGCAAATCAATCGTATTTCTTAACGATTGCGCCGTATTGGTCTGCAAAAATTGGACAGCGAAAAGACGACAAACCGTATTACCAAAATATCCGTGTTCAGTCTCTGTACCGCAAGAACGTCTCAGGTCCTGCTTTGGAAGAATTGTATGGAGCTTATGCAGAATATGTTTTCGGATACAGCAAACCCGATCACTATATTGAAGCGAAATTGCGCGACGACTACATCACAAACCCAATGGCAAATATCAGTATGGCACGCGTAACGGTTGAAGCAAAATACAAATTCCGTTACATGCGAAACAAAATGAAACGCTGGGTAGAAATTCGCGGATTTGTGGGACATCAGTACCTCAACGAAAATACCAATCAGCAACCGTACGCCTACGGAATGTCGCTTTCAGGAACTGCCGGAAGACAAGATCTTTTCGTAGATGATTACTTTTTTGGAAGAAACGAGTCGGTTGGATTATGGTCGCAGCAACGCATGGAAAACACGGGAGGATTTAAAAGCACGAGTGATTATGGAACAACTACAGGAACCATGATCACTGGGAATCTTTACCTTCAATTGCCGTTAAAAACGGGATTATTAGGAGCGTTCCTCGATGCAGGAGTTTACGATACAGGATTGACGTTATCAGGACCTGATTTCAGCGATCGCGTTCTAAATACGGGACTTTGCGTTCGTATGGGAGATATTTTCGGAGTTTATTTCCCTCTCTACATGACAGACAACCTTGTCAATTCGTATGGTTCAAGCAAAATGTTCGATAATTACGCGCGTAAAATTCGATTTACCTTGCGTTTGAACTTGATCAATAAGCCGATCAATTTTTCGGCGGTACTTTAAGGACATTCGTGTTCTCGTAGATTGCATTCGAAAAACAACACCCTGGATTTCGACGTATCTTCGCACAAATAATTGGACATTCCTGTGAAAGAAGTTTTCCTTATAACTCCGCCATTTACGCAACTGAATACACCCTATCCAGCTACTGCGTATCTCAAGGGGTTCCTAAATACCCGTGGCATTTCTTCTTTTCAAATGGATTTGGGCATCGAAGTATTGCTCGCACTCTTTTCAGAGAAAAATCTTTCCTTGCTCTTTGAAATCGCGGGAAACGAAAAGTCCATCACTTCAGAAAATTCACAGCGGATTTACGCGATGCGTTCGGATTACCTACAAACTATCGAACCTGTAATTGCGTTTCTTCAAGGGCATCAAAATACGCTAGCGCGAACAATCTGCTCTGAAAATTACTTACCTCAAGCGAGTCGATTCGAGCAATTAGAAAATCTCGACTGGGCATTTGGAGATATGGGGATGCAAGACAAAGCCAAGCATTTGGCAACTTTGTATCTTGAAGATCTTTCCGATTTTATCGTCGAATGCATCGATGAAAATTTTGGCTTTAGTCGATATGCAGAACGCTTGGGAAGAAGCGCCAATGCATTCGATGCTTTGCATCAAGCCTTACAAGAAGCGCCAACATTTATTGATACGCTCACACTTGAAATTCTGGCACAACGCCTGGAAGAACATCCAGCGAAACTCGTGTGTTTCTCTGTCCCCTTTCCAGGAAATTTGTACAGCGCATTCCGCTGCGCACAGTCCCTCAAGCAAACACATCCAGACATCAAAATTGCGATGGGTGGCGGTTTTCCGAATACGGAATTGCGTTCACTCAAAGATCCACGTGTTTTTGACTATTTTGATTTCATCACGCTAGACGACGGTGAATTGCCTTTGGAACTTTTGGTTAAAAATGGTTGGAAAGACAATCCACATGAATTGGAATTGAAACGCACTTTTTTGTTAGACAATGGAAAAGTAACCTACAATAATACGTCGCTGCAAACCGATTACAAACAAGCAGAAGTAGGCACACCTGACTACGCAGATTTGCATCTCAACAGGTATATTTCTGTCATTGAAGTCGCCAACCCTATGCACAGTTTGTGGAGTGATGGCCGCTGGAACAAACTAACAATGGCACACGGCTGCTATTGGGGCAAATGTACTTTCTGCGATGTCTCTCTGGATTACATCAAACTTTACGAACCCGTGGCCGCCAAATTGCTTGTTGATCGAATGGAAACGATGATCGCTCAGACAGGAGAACGCGGTTTTCACTTTGTGGATGAAGCAGCACCACCAGCTTTGATGCGGGCATTGGCCATTGAAATTATTCGTCGACGTTTGAGTGTTACCTGGTGGACAAATATCCGTTTCGAAAAACGATTTACCCGCGATTTATGCATTTTGCTACAGCGCTCTGGGTGCATCGCAGTTTCTGGAGGATTGGAAGTTGCTTCGGATCGTTTGTTGGATCTCATTCAAAAGGGAATTACCGTGGAACAAGTGGCGCAAGTAACCGCTAATTTTACGGATTCAGGAATAAAAGTACACGCCTATTTGATGTACGGCTATCCCACGCAAACTGTTCAGGAGACCATCGACAGCCTCGAAATGGTGCGGCAATTATTTGAAATAGGCATTGTTCAGTCAGGATTTTGGCATCAATTCGCACTTACAGCGCACAGTCCAAT
>JBNKGN010000027.1:0-17138 GCA_050289845.1 Crocinitomicaceae bacterium
ATCCCAATGAATAGGTTCAAAACCGCGCAATCAAAAGCTTAGGTCATTCCAGAACTTTTCGACGTATTTGGATGAAATTCTCACCGATTATCGTCTCAGGCAATGCGCATATTCTTATATTTAAGCCGTAACTTTTTAAAACCAAATCATGCTTAACCCGAATATTTACCTTGTTCCCCACGATTTTTCTCCTGTTGCTGAAAGCGCCGTACGCCTTGCTCTGGATTTGGCACACATGAATGATGGCTGGGTCTACCTTTTACATGTAGTAGGTAAAAACACTGAAAAAACTGCCGCTAGAGGTAAATTTGAAGAAATCATTAGTGCTTATTCCAATGAAGACCGCAAACGTCTTACTTCAAAAGTAATTGTTGGAGATATCTACAACGACATCGGGAAAGCAGGCGATATTCTCAAAGCATCACTTATTGTTATGGGAACTCACGGCGCTGTTGGAATGCAAAAAGTATTCGGAAGTCACGCCGTTAAGTTGATCAATAGCTCTTCCACTCCATTCTTGATTACACAAGGAAAAAAAGAAGTAGATCGCATTAAAAAAATCGTAATGCCTTTCAGCTTTGCGAAAGAAAGTATTCAAATCACCACGTTTGTCGGTTCTCTTGCTAAAAGATTTCAAGCGACCGTTTATTTGTGCGGGTTCCACGATAAAGACGATTGGTTGGACAGCAAAACAAAATCAAACCAACTCGTTGTAAAACGTGCTCTGGATGAATTGAATGTATCGTATGAAATTGTGCATTTACCACCGAGTAAAACCTACAACGCCGATCTTATTAATTACGCAAAATCGATTGAAGCAGATATGTTTGCTGCAGCGTATTTTAGCGACAGTATTTTACCGACACCGAAATCATTTATTCAAGGGATGATAGAAAACGAACTTCAGCTTCCTTTGTTGACCGTAAACGCAGAGGAATTGTCGGTGATCAATTCGAATTATTCATTTATGTCTGTTTAATTTCAGCCATTGCAAAACAATTAGGGAGGCAAATTGCTTCCCTTTTTTGTGACGCCACGTGCAAGGAAGCCTTGGTTCAATTCTTGCTAGTTTACCCTCAAACAATTCTCAATGACGCATTTTTTAGTTACTGCTCTCCTATTTCTTTTCGGAAGTTCCAGTGTACTCGCGCAAAACGAATACATCCATCACCCAGTCGATATTCTCGAATATGCCGTTTCGGTAAAATTAAATGACAATCACGACACTATTTTAGGGCAAGAAACGATAACATTTACCCTCAAAGTGCCTTGCGATTCCTTCTTTATCGATTTGAAGTCCGTTACGAACGGCAAAGGCATGCGCATCACCTCTCCCGTGAAAATCGATGATAAAGTTGTGCAATACCGCCACGCAAACAATCGCATTTGGATCCAGTCGGAAAGCACCTGGAAATCCAAAACACTACGGCTCGACTTCGCTTACGAGGGCATTCCAGAGACAGGGTTGATTATCGGAGAAAATAAATTTGGAAACAGAACCTATTTCGGTGATAATTGGCCCGATCGTGCACATCACTGGTTTGCCTGCGTGGACCATCCTTCAGAGAAAGCAAAAGTGAATTTTACAATATGGGCTCCATCAGGGATGGAATGTATTGCGACGGGAGCACTTGCGTCAAAAACCTCCGAGAAATCGAAGTACACAAAATATGTCTTTCAATCCAACATCGACCTGCCAACCAAAGTCATGGTGATTGGCGTTGCTGATTTTAAAGTGAAGGAATACACATCAGAACTCGATTTTCCCGTTTCTGCCTGGGTTTATCCAAAAGACAAAAAGAAGGGATTTAATGACATGGAAATTTCTGTACAAGTTGCTAATTTTTTCATCCAAACCATTGGTGCGTATCCTTATGAGAAACTGGCGAACGTACAATCTACCACGCAATTCGGAGGCATGGAGAACGCAGGAAATATTTTCTATGACGAAAAAGCGGTCAAAGGCGATGGATCCATGGAAGCTTTGATTGCACACGAAATTGCCCATCAGTGGTTTGGAAATTCTGCGTCAGAGTTGGATTGGCCGCACATTTGGCTGAGTGAGGGATTTGCTACCTACTTTACAGATATTTATTGGGAGCACACCCACGGCACTGACGCAATGAATGAACGTCTCATCGGCGAACGAAATCGCGTTATTGGATTTTCGAAGCGCTACCTGCATCCTGTGGTTGATACTTCTTACGAAAGTTTGATGCACTTACTCAATCCGAATTCGTATCAAAAGGGAGCGTGGATTTTACACATGCTTCGTACGAAAATTGGAGACGATGCTTTTTTTAAAGGTATCCGAACCTATTACGATGCCTTCCAATACAGTAATGCAACGACCTCAGACTTACAAGAACACTTCGAAACAGCGTCTGGACAGGATCTACAGCCTTTTTTTGAGCAATGGCTCTTTACCGCGGGACATCCAATACTTCATTTTAAATCAGGTGTGAAGCACGGTGGTTGGGAATATCTCACCATTGAACAGCAACAAGAAGGCGCCATTTTCTCATTTGATTTGGAGGTTGAAGTGTTGTATCAAGACGGAACGAGTGAAATTTTCACAATACCGGTAAACGAAAAGGAAGTGACATTCAACATGCCAACAAAAAAGGAAATTTCGGGCTTCAAATACGATCCCAATACGCTTTTGTTGTTTGAAGAGGTGGCAAATTGATACGCGGCGTTGCGTTTTTTTTTGATGAATTCGCTATTTGAAAAAAAAAAAAAATCCCGTCACACTCATGCAACGGGATGCTACTTTCTGATTCCTTCTTCTTAGAAAGACAATACTTTAAATTCTGTTCTACGATTGGCCTGATGCTCTGCGTCCGAACATTTGACACCATTCGAACAACCATTTACCAATTGTGTTTCACCGTATCCTTCCCATTTCAAACGTCCTGGATCAATTCCCTTACCAGTAAGGTAATCCACCACCGCTTTTGCACGTTTTTCTGAAAGCTGTTGGTTGTAGGTATCTGAACCTTGCGAATCTGTATGTCCACCCAACTCAATTTTCAGTGTTGGAACATCGTTCATTAGTTTCGTCAAGCGCTCCAATTCCGAAGTAGATTCGGGACGTAAGGTTGCTTTGTCCAAATCGAAGAAAATATTGCGAAGTACAATCTTGCTTCCGACAGACAATTGTTTCAATTCAATGTCTTTAGTCACTTCCTGGAATGCGGCTGTATTCGGAATATCGAAATTCTCTGAATGGAACAAATACCCTTCCTTCTTCACAGCGATCCCATAGTTTTTTCCTGCGGGCAACGAGACCAAATAACGTCCTGTGGTACTATTCGATTTGAAGGTTGCAATCACTACGTTTGCCGTATTGTCCACAATTTCAATCTCGGCTTCCAATGGTGCTTTTGTCAAGAAATCCGTGATCGTTCCTTTCAAAATGGTCAATTGGGCTTCCTTCACTTCAACAACGGGTGCGATGACCGTTTCTTTAATCGGTGCAGCCGCCTCTGCAAGCAAATTATCTTCGTTATTAAGGATCATTGGCTTTTCAGGTCCGAGGAACGTAATCATGTACAAATCGCGTAGCCCTTTTGAATCTTTGTTAGAAATCGACGTGTAATACCCGTGCTTACCACTCGCGGAAATCACAAAGAAAACGTCGTTATCCGCCGAATTCACTGGGTACCCCAAATTTTCTGGTGTGCTCCACGTCTTCGTTGTTTCGTCGTATACCGTCTTAAAAATGTCATAGCCACCCATCGAAGTGTGTCCTTGTGAACTAAAATACAAGGTTTTACCATCTGGATGCATGTATACGCCTTCTTCATCGTATTTGGTGTTGATCACCGTTCCAATGTTCGTGGCTTCGCCCCAATTGCCTTTCTCGTCTTTGTGCGTCACGTAAATATCATGTCCTCCGATTCCGCCTGGTTTGTTCGAAACAAAATAAATTGTGCTTCCATCGGGAGAATAACATGCAGAGGACTCGTGCCAATCTTTCGTGTTCACATTTTTCCCAAGTGATTCTGGCTTCGACCATTCCGTTCCCGTTAAAACAGATTCGTACAAATCCCCGCCATTGTTCTCACGACCGAGGTAAATAATGAATTTTTGACCATCTGCTGAGATCGCTGAAACGGCATCGTGGTCGTCTGAATTTACGTTTTTACCCAAATTCTGTGCAGGTGACCACTCGCCATTTTCTTGTTTGTAGGAAATGTAGAGATCTTCAAAATTCTCATTGAGCATAGGGTCAATTTTTCCTCCGATAGAATTGTCGCGACGTGCCGTAAAAATAATCACCGATTCGTCTGCGGAAATTACGGCTCCGTACTCGTTGTATTTCGTATTGATATTGCTTCCGAGGTTGTCGATAAATACACGCACGGGCTTTTTAATGATTTCCTTACCGTTGTAGCACTGTTGCATGCGCATTTTTAAATCTTCGAGGTACCATGGATCGGGATTATTGATGACCGCTGATTGGTACTTGCTGTAGTAGGTGATCGCTTTATCGAACTCCAATTCCAAATGATACGCTTGTCCCAGGAAAAAATTCAATTGTGGGTCCACCGACGGATTTAAGCTCAATGCTTTCTCGAGGTATTTCAGCGCTTTCGATTTATCCGCAGAATGCAAGTAGCACGCCCCTAATTTATAATTTAGCAAGGCGTTGCTAGGATTAAAATCGTTCGCTTTGGTGTAAAACGGAATCGCTTCTTTCCACATCACTTGCGGTCCTTCGAAAAATTTATCTCCTTCTTCGATCTCTTTAAGCGCTTGTTTCAATTGATCCTTTTGCTCCTTAAAATTGTCCTTATCGAATTCTATATTTTGTGCGAATGTTCCAAATCCTAAGAACAAAAGCAATGCTATGAGTTGTAGTTTCATGATTTCGTCTTTCGGTTTATTGACAATTTCCTATGTAGTTTTCAAGTCCCGTC
Source organism: Crocinitomicaceae bacterium (assembly GCA_050289845.1). Classification (GTDB taxonomy): domain Bacteria; phylum Bacteroidota; class Bacteroidia; order Flavobacteriales_D; family Crocinitomicaceae; genus UBA4466. Next base: position 4,926 of record JBNKGN010000027.1, read on the forward strand.
GCGCCGAGTTCGGTTGCCTTTTTCCAATCCTGGCAAGCACCTGCATCATCGCGCAATAACTCTTTGGCATTTCCTCGATTTTGATACGCGTAGGCATAATTTGCGTCGAGTTCGATGGCCTTGGAACAATCCTCAATACATCCGCGATAATCTTTCAATTTGAATTTTGCGGATGCGCGGTTGTTGAACGCAAATGCATAATCATTTTTTAAATCGATGGCTTTGGTGAAATCGGCAACGGCTTTTTCATAATCCTCAGAATCGAAGTAAGCACTACCGCGGTTATTGTAGGCGATGTAGTATTTAGAATCTACGCTAATCGCTTTGGTATAGGATTTAATCGCTTCATCGAAACGTCCTTTTTTACGGTAGGCGCTTCCAAGATTGTTGTGAACGAAAGCCAATTGGTTGTCTATCTGTAAGGCCTTTTTATAGTCCTGAATGGCTCCGTCGAAATCGTCCATCATACGTTTAGCGCTTCCACGATCATTGTAGGCATACGCATGTGTTTTATTGCGATTAATGGCTTCGGTAAAGTCTGAAATGGCACCTTGATAATCGCCGTTGTTGAATTTAATCAATCCGCGATAATAGTATGGACGATCATCTTCTGGCCGCGCTTTCATTGCCGAACCATAGTCTCCTTCTGCTTTGTCCAAACTTCCCAGTGCCTCGTAGCATTTGGCACGCATGTAAAGCGCATCCTTAGCATCTTCTGGATGGTTCAACGCCACATTAAAATCTTGAATTGCATTGCTAAATTCTTCGAGTTCCATGTACGCCGCTCCACGATTCATGTACGCTTGCGTGAAACCTTCTTTCAGTTCAATTGCTTTGGAAAAATCAGCAACGGCTTCTTTAAAATTGTTTGCTTGAAAGTGCTGGATGCCACTATTGTAACTTTTATCGGCTTCGGCATCCTCTGCTCCTAGAATCGTTGCTTGAACAATTGTATCCTGCGCATAACAGTGTATGGCAGTAGGTGCAAGAAATAAGAAGAAACCAAAAAGCACGCTTTTTGTTGATCTCATACTGTTTTCATTTGTCGCAGCACAAGTCTGCTAGTCGGTTGAATTTGTTTTCCCATTCAATAAATGAGCAGGCTAAATTTACAAACTTTCCACCGATTTTTCATACGGAATGAGCGCTAATATTCGATCAATAGTAAAATTCAATCTGCTCAATAAGCTGTACAAAAGACCCAATAGTATCCATAGGTACTTCCAGGCACATAACACACACCGATTCCTACCTTCCCGCTATCGCTATTGAACATATTATCGTAGTGACCTGGGCTGTTGAACCATTGCATGTACGTATCTTTCGCGCCTTCATTTCCAGCAGCAATATTTTCGGAATTCACGAAACTGTCGTTGTAAAATGCCCGAATACGTTCAAACGTCCCTGTGACTTCCGTCAAATTACCGTCAATACGATCTTTACTCGTATGATTGAAGTAGTCTTGACTGCCCATATCGTAGGCATGATAGCGCGCTGCTTGTGCAAGACCTTCTTCCCATACCAAAGGTTTCATTCCTTGTTTTTCGCGTTCTGCATTGATGTATGCGACCATTTCGCGTTCGCTTTGCAAATTGTAAGAAGCAATCATTTCTGTTCCCATCGGCTTTCCGAAATACTGTCCATTGCTAAAACTGGATGTACTCACTTCTGCGAGTTCATTCGGAGAGGTCGTTGAAACTGTTGTTTCCGTATTTCGTGGTTTTCTTGTAGGTTCCGACCAATCGAAGCGTTTTATTTTTTTCGATAAACTTGTGTTCAAGGAATACAATTCTTCGTCTTCTAATGCCGTCTGCACTTCAAGTACAAATTCACCGATCACGGGTGTGAGTGTGTCCCACTCAACTGTTGCCAAAAACGATTGTACTTTCAACAATTCAAGCTCTCGTGCGTACTTCAAAGATTTGCTGAGTTCGTTGTATTTTTTTCGTGCGGAAGTTTGTTCTTTTGCTTGCTCAAAGTGAATAATGCTCGCGTAATAATACCCCGCAGGGTTGTTCGGCAAAATTTTCATCCAACGTTCAGAGCGTTCAAGACATTTTTGTTGGTCTGTGGCGTACGTTTTTTTGAGTTGCTTGTAAGGAATTTGAGTGGCTGATACGTGTACCGTCAACACGCAGCACAAAGCTGTGGAGAGGAAAAATTTCATAGCACTGGTTTTAAAGGGTTTTATCTAGTAGTTTCTGTTGCAGCAAAAACTACCTGCTATTTCTAACGTAAGAAGATCGCTTTTTAGTATGCGTACATATAAAAATAGCGTTATATACTTCAGAGAATCAATTCAGTCCAGCTATTTTAGTAGATTACTGCTGCAATTGGAATATCAAAATTGTCTTCTGAATAAATCAAATAACCACCATTTTTCTTGATCAGGCGTTTCATATACGATTTACCACCGCGGCATTTTTTCATCTTCTCATTGGTATAGATTCCTTTGTCGGGATTTCCTTTTTCATCGAGGTACCCTTCGAAGTATCCGAATTTTTTAACTCTTTTCCGTCCAAATCCGTCGGCATCGGCTCCATAAGCAACCAAATCTGGTTTTTTCAATACCGTTACGAACGAGTAAGCCGCAACCTGGAACGTATTAAAATCCTCGTAGGTGATCCAACAAAAACCACCATCTCCCCAAGCTTCTCCCCAGGAATTAACCACGCGAAACGCTCCACCATATTGATTGTCATCATACCCCACAATCGTTAAGCCGTGTCCAGCCAAATCATTCACCAATTCGCGGTCTGACGCCGATGGAACAAACAGTCCATCCGATCCAATTTCTACAAAAGATTGCGGCGTGTGCATACTGAAAACGACGGGATGATAATTAGCGATGGAATTTTTCACGGATAAAATGTTTTCATCGACCGATAAATTTCTATCTGTTAGTCGCATCAACCGGGTAAAGTCCATCAATGCTTGTGATTCGTCGTATTGCACCAAATCATCGCAACTAGAACGATCAATTGCCCATCTTTTCGCTCCATTATTCAATAATTCCAGACACAAATCCGACAAATACGTTTCTGCCTGACATCCCTCCTTCTGAACGCTCGCTGCATAATTCAAATGAAGTGGGTCATAGGCGAAAACGGTTCGAATTGAAGGACGCCATTGGTTTGTAATCAACGCCCATTCTGTCGACGCCAAATAATATCCTGCGGCCCATCCTCCACTCGCTTCAATTCCTCCTTGAGAACGAACAGCAGGGGTGAAATCCTGAAGTGACATTTCTTCTGGAAGATCGATTCCGAATCCGTCGGTTTTTTGTATCAACGCGATGGCAGTATCCTTGCTATAATCGAGGGAAAGTCCCATTAAATATTGCGGCGGCATTTCATCCTGATTCTCTTGAGCGAACGTTACAGTTGTGGTAAGTGCGAAAATTAAGGGAAGTAAAAAGGGAGTCTGCATGGCGGGAGAATTAATTCTGATTTGTACTGGAGGGCGCTTCAATATCCGTGCCATCAATCTTGATTTTCGATTTGGGAACTTTGGAACAAAATAAAAGCGTCTATCAATTTTTCGGCAAATGGTCGCGCGACTTCTTCGTATTCGTATTTCCCATCATTGACGGTGTCATTTTCATTGACATAAACACTGTACGACAACAAAAAATCGCCCTTGCCATTGGGACTTTTTACGTACACAGTTTCAGAGGCAAATCCATACGAAAGTCCCAATTTACTGTAGGTTCTTGAGGATCTCTCTCCATCAATAGACGGTACTGCATATTTGTACGTATTATTCTCCCATTTCGACAAATCACGGTGGCACGATCGAATCTCCGAAGGCACCTTTTGCATTAACTCCATTATAAAAGTTCGATGTTCCTCTGAAATAGACCATCGCAAATGTTCTTCAACCGCGTTTGGAAGTATCAGCGCCTGCATCATTTTTTGCAATTCTAGCAAGGGCAATTCGGGCATAAAATTCATGTCATAGGGACCTTGAACAATGTCGCCCTCCGCGTTTTCGTGGTGACTGCCAAACCATCGATTTTCGGTATACGTGTACGCATTGTTAAGTTCGGAACTATCCATCCAAACGTCCTTCGCTTCGTAGCGCAATCCCCCTTTTTGAGTACGTACTTCGTAAGGAAATGTGTGCAACTGCTGAATTTTATCACAGCCGGTGAACGCGCGATAGATATGCGTTCCATCATGTCCAAGTTCTTTCAATCGTTTATTGAGTTCTTCTGGTGTAACAAAATGATACAAAGCATTGTAGAAATGATTATCACTAACGACAAGCAATTCGGTGAACATCTGACGAAAGGTAATTTTCTTACTCCGCGACAGTTCTACGAATTTGACAGAGCCACAGGTCTCGGATGTATCAAGCACAAGAATGTCGTCCAAGGTAATCCCGAGACGCTCCATTTTTTCCAATGCAACCAAAGCTGTTGGGATTTTGACCAAACTTGCGGGGTAATAATAATTTTCCGTTTGAAAGGAATACGTTTCACCGAATTCTCCCTCAATGATAGGCGTGTACACCATTTGAAAGCGAAATTTTGGATCAAAAGCAATTAATGTATCAAGCGAAACTTCTTTCAACGCTTCCGGCCAGACTTCTTTTTGAAGCAAAGCCCCTTGTTTGCGATCCACCTGCGAATGCGAACACCCCGACAGCACAAGAATCAATACACCGACCATCAATTGTTTCATTTCTTCGAGGACCATTTAGAAGCGAAGTACAATACAATGGCTGGCAAAATCATTAGAAGCATCCACCAAATAACGCTGGGTTTCATACTTACGAAAAAGTAAATCATCCAAATGGAGAATGCTGCAAAAATAATGGGTGTCAAAGGGTACGCCCAGGCACGCACCGTATTCTCGTGGGTTTGTTTTTTCCATCTGAGGATAAAAATCCCCACTACGGTGAGTAACGCGAAAAGTCCGAGCGTAACACCAGTAAATTCCAACAAAGTATCAAAATTCACGAAAAACGCCATGGAAAGAGAGAGAAGCATGATAACGAGTAAAGCCCATTTCGGAGCGCCATTTGCGGACTCAGTCCCGAGACGATTGAACAACGAGTAATCTTTACCAATTTCCTGAACAACACGAGGAGCTGCAATAAACATTGCGTTGATTCCAGAAATTAACGCCAGAGAGAAAACAGCACTAAAAACCAAGCCGATCGTTGAGCCCATCGCTTTGTACGCGACAATATTTCCAACATCTAATTTACCTCCTAATTCCGTGAAATCGGCTACATACATAAATACCAGGTTCAATAACACGTACAAAATAGTAACAACAACAGTTCCAACAATGAGTGAATACGGTAGGTTTCGTTTTGGATTTTCTAGTGATCCGACGATATATGTACTGGCATTCCAACCACTATAAGCGAACAATACAAACACCAAAGAATGGGCAAACGGTAAGCTAAAAATTGTTTTCATGGAATCCTCATCAGGTGCAAAAGACACGTTGGAAGGTTGATAATTTCCTTGAAAAATAAAAGGCATTAAAAGAAAAAATCCGATCAGTCCCAATTTTGTCCAGGTCATGTAATTTTGAAATTTCCCGCCTGTTAGAACGCCCTGCCATTGAACAAATACCACCAAACCTATCGCACCCAACGCTACGATTTTTGAGAGTTCAATACCTAAAAACAACGCTTCAGCATCGGCGCCGAGAACCGGAAGAAAATACTTACCGACCGCGATAGCTAACATGGCGATTGCCGCAGAAAAACCAATGATTATAGACACCCAGCCACTAATAAATCCCAGCAACGGATGATAGAGGTCCGACAAAAACGCGTATTCCCCTCCAGATTTGTTAATTGTCGTGGCAATTTCACCGTAAACTGTAGCACCACACAAAGCGATAATACCTCCCAACACCCAAATCACAATGATTGCAAAAGCATTCGGAATTCCGAAATCAGCATCCAACTGGTAGCCCAAGGAAGTAAATATTCCTGTACCAATCATATTGGCGATGACCATATTTACGGCAACGGAGCGCGTATATTTTTGTGTACTCATAGATGTATTTTGACCGCTCTAAGTTAGATTATTTTTGGCTGCCCCGATTTCTTTCGAGTATTCGTTGGGGCATATTTATTATTCGTTGCCCATCAATTCAAATTAAATCTGCAATTTTGTTCTGAGCTAATTTAAAACACTATGCGCCAATATTTCATACTACTTTTCTCTGTGTTAGTCCTTGCTTCCTGTGATGAAAACACAAGCAATCAACCAGAAAATACAGCAACGACAAAACTCCCTGAGGACACAACCGCTGTTGAAAAAATCAATTATCCTCAAGCCGATAAATTCGATGATTTCGCAAAATTTATTGCGGGAACAGAAGGGGTCGCGTCAAGTGAATTAAAGGCGTTGGAAGCACTTCCTGAATGGAAATCTTACCAAACGAATCTCGATCAATTGTGGAAAGAAACGAATGCAAAACTTCCGATTATTAGAGAATGGACTCGTGCTGAATTAAGCAGTGTGAATCAAAATGGAGGGACTTTATTTTACCCTTTTTCTGGCGCCGATTTCTTACACGCTGATTTGTTCTTTCCAAACCACGATCACATAGTAATGATGGCATTGGAACCCGTAGGAGATTTCCCCGACCTCAACGAGAAAAAGACGGCTGGTACGCTCAACACGTATCTTTCCGATTTGAAAAAAGCGATGAATGCTATTCTACGTTTAAGTTTCTTCCGAACGATTGCTATGGCGGACGATTTTCAATCGGAGATGGACGGAACTTTGCATGTTATCACGCATTTTATGTCGCGTACGGATCATGAATTGATGTATCAGGAAAAAGTTGCCATTTTACCGAATGGTGAATTGACCAATGATTTGAGTCAGGCGGTTGACTCCACGTATATTGGCAACCGATTCTATTTCAAACGCAATGGAGAAGAAAACGTACGCACACTCACATATTTCGCTGTGAATGTTCAAAACACTGCATATCACAGTCGCGGAGGATTGGTCGCAAAAGGATTGGACACTCGAAAAGACCTGGTAAATTATTTCCAAAAGATCAATATTAAATCCACGTATCTCAAATCTGCATCGTATCTAATGCACCGTCCAACTTTTAGCATTATACGTGATCTCATTTTGAATGAATCCGAATACCTTTTGCAAGACGATTCAGGAATTCCCGTGCAGTTTTTTGATCCGAACATTTGGGATTTGACGTTCTACGGAAACTACTCCTTCCCTATTTCATTATTTGCCGAGCGTCATCAAGAAGATTTGAAAGAAATTTACGCGAACAAAGAAATGACCGTAAAGCCTCTGCCATTTGGAATTGGTTATCAATACAAGAAGGGAACTTCTAATTTAATGTTAGCGAAGAAGAAATAGAATTTAGGGGACTTTTGACGTTCCCCTTTCACTCGTCGACACGCTCAGGGTTCGGTTCGTTTCTGTTGCTGAAAAAATGACAGAATTGGGGAGACTTCTGATGCCCAGTAGGTGTAGTTGTGTCCTGCTCCGTTAGTGATCTTGAAAAGAAAATTCATGTCCCGTTGTTGCTTTTTAACCAAATCGCGTAAATGAATCATGTGCTGCGGTGAAACTATAACGTCTTCTCTACCATGCCCAATGTACATCGGCACTTCCCAATGCGCTATCGAGGCAATAGGATTTTCGATCGGATGCCATTGCGTTGGATCGGCACCAAAATAGCCACGATATAAATTATCGTCGGGAAAGGCAGATTGATCATAATCCCCCGATAAGGAAGCTCCTGCGACAAAAATGGACGGATTTTCTTCAGCAATCAGCAAGGCGCCACGACCTCCGGTAGAAAGTCCCATCACGTAATTGTTGTGCTCCGGAGCGAATAAATGAAAACGCGTATTCAATTGCGCGATTACCGTATCCACCAGCCAAGTACGTGTAGGATATTGGTGCCAGTCTTTTCGTGTTTGCGGATAAATCTGTGCGTGATAGATACTCTTCCCCATTTCAGGCATAACCAAAACGTAGCCTTCCTTCAAAGCTTGCTCGCAAAAATCTGTGCTATCACACCAATCTGTGTTCGGAAAATTCCATCCTTGAAGTAGCAGTATCGTCCCATTAAATGCTGTTTGGGGGACTTTGATTGCAACCGCCCATTCGCGATTTTTATAATTGAACGTACAAATGGTGTCTGAGACTGTTGGTTCAACCATTTGTGGTGCAATAACTTCTTTCCCGTTTGTCTTCTCAGGCTTCATCTGATCGTTTGAGCAGCTCGCAAGAAAAAGCAAAATCGCAATCCCGAAATTGAATTTGAATGAATTCACGCTCGAAAAATACAAACATTTCAAATGATTCGTATGTGTCCCTCCGCTTTTGTATCTTGTGGTCAAAATTAATCAGGCTTCGAGTTGTCGCTATTGACCCAAAAATATCCAGCTACCTCTTCACTAAAACGTCGCGTACAATTGAGTTTCGCGATGAGTCTGTTTGTTTTCGTATTCCTATTCATTTTTCGTCCTTTTGGATTGGGAACGGAAGAGAATATTCTATCAATCACGGCGGGATTTGGCATCACGTGTCTGGTAGTTATGTTGTTCTTGAATGCAATCATTGTTCCTTTACTTCCTTCTTTCTTTGACGAAAACAATTGGTTTGTATGGAAAGAACTCGTTTGGGTACTTCTGAATGTGGCTCTTGTGGGAATAGCAAACGCCCTTTACACCGTGTTCATTTTCGATTACGAATTTTCATTTACCATTTTTGCTGTTTTCGAATTGTACACCGTTGCTGTAGCTGTGTTGCCTTTGTTGGTTTCCGTATTGATCAACTTCTCGATTAAAAAAGAACGCTTCGAAAAAACGTCCAATGAGATGTCGCAACAGCTCACTTTGCAACGCGCGCCTAAAAACAAGGCAACCATTCTTTTAGAAGGCTTAAACGATAGCTTCGAGGTGCATCTCGATACATTTTTATTTGCACAGGCTTCGGACAATTACGTCGAAATTTATTTCATCAACGGCACTGACATGGGACGTTATGTTCTACGAAAAACATTGAAAGCCACGTATGCTTGTTTTGCATCTCATGAGACTATTCAGCAGGTACATCGAAGTTTCATTGTCAATCTTGAACAAGTGGCACATGTTTCAGGCAACGCACAAGGGTTAAAATTGCACTTCGAATTGGCAGAACAAGTGGTGCCTGTTTCGCGAAATCTAACAGAAAAGTTACGAACATATTTTGCAACTCACCACTGAAGTCTGCTACTCGCCAATCCCCCTTCCCATTCGCCACAAAGTCTGCAATTGCCCACATTCCAGGAGCTGCCCCTCACCCCATCGATTAGATTTGTTCCAAAACAAACGACATGGAAAAGATACTTCAAGGCTTTTTAATTGTGCACATTCTTGCTGGAATCACTTGCTTCATTTCTGGGATCATCGCCATCACTACAAAAAAAGGTGCGCGGAATCACCTACTTTCTGGAAAAATCTATTTTGGAGCAATGTTTACCGTTATATTATCAGCAGTAATCCTTGCACTCTTCAAAGACAATTTGTTCTTACTATTAATTGCTTCATTCTCCTTTTATCTCGCTTTTGCTGGAGTACGCAGTATTAAAAACAAAACCTTGTATCCAAAACCGATCGATTGGGCGTTCCTTGTTATCGGTATTGTAACGGCTACAGTGATGATCGCTACCCTGAATGTAATACTATTGGCTTTCGGAATTTTCTTTGCTATTAATTTGATGCAAGAATTGATCTTGTTTCTTCGCGCTTTAAGAGGCAAAACCTTGCATCCCCGTCATTGGTTAATGCGTCATTTGGGAATGATGCTTGGATCGTACATCGCTACCGTCACTGCTTTTTTAGTTGTCAACGTTCAAAATTTAGAACCACAATGGATTCCCTGGTTAGCGCCCACCATTATCGGAACACCGCTTATCGCTTATTACACAAGGAAAATTGCAAAGAACGCCTGAATCAAAGGTCTTTTTGGTGCGATTGTTGTTTGAAATTTCGCGCCATGAAATTATTATTCCCATTTCTTATCTTCTTTCTCTGCGCAAATTTTGCGTTGACACAAGATACTTTGCAAAAAATTCCAGACAGTCATGGATTTCAAAAGTTGCTGCTCTTGGAAAATGGAGATAGCATTCTGATTACAAAATCTCCATTGCAACAACTCGAATCGCGAAAATTATATCGACAGGGGCAAATTGTGCTAGACACGCGGTATTACGACAACGGTGAAGTCATGTGGAAACAAGAGCGCAGTAATAACCAAGCAAACGGTCAAATGCACTTTTTTGCTAGTGATGGCGTTTTATTGGGAACACTTAATTTTCGCAACGACACAATAGTAGACACGGTCTTCATTCATCCCAAAAGACCCTTCGTTTTTGGTCGCTTTACCTATTATTCCATCATTCATGGCGGCAGACGACCTCCAGATGGGAGTTCCAATATTTCTGGTGGAGCTGGTATTCGTTCTTTTACCGATTTGTATCTCGTCCGGCTAGATTCAACGATGGAAAATCAAACAAAATACGCTGAATTACGAACAGATGTCAACGGCTATTTCTTTCAGGAAGTGACACATGGTACCTACGGTATTTTTCCTGATTATTTCCCCATTGATCAAGTAACGGCAACCATGGGAACACCTATTGGATTGGGTGGTCGTGCGATAGAAATGCAATGGACGCCAACAGCACCAATCGATCTCACTGAAGCAAATTATTGTTATATTCCGTTCCACTATCATTCTGTTGGATATGCTCCGTAAAACCCTGATTCCCATGCTCCGATTTTCACTCATCATCCTTCTATCACTTTGGTTTTTTAGTTCCTGCTCGCAAACGGTATCCGATTCAACAGCAGCAACGTCAGACAGCGTTACTGTAGAATACTATCCCGATGGAATGACTGTCGGTACCCGTTACAATGCCCCCGAAGGATTTGTTCGCGTCCCAGCGGATTCGGGTAGTTTTGCTTACTATTTGCGGAACCTGCCCTTAAAGCCCGATGGTGCCGTAGTCACCTATTATGACGGGGACAAAAAATATGCTCCGAGTGTGTACAAATCAGTGGTAGATCTTCCAATTGGAAATCGAAACTTACATCAATGTGCCGATGCCGTCATGCGTTTTCGAGCGGAATATCTTTGGCGTACAGGGCAACACGAAAAAATTCATTTTAATTTCACCAATGGGTTTCGCGTGGATTATACGCAATGGCTAAAAGGCAATCGCATGGTTGTTTCTGGAAATTCTACGTATTGGAAAGCAGGGACCGCAAGATCAAATACATACACGACTTTTTGGAGCTACATGGAATTGATCTTCAATTACGCAGGAACAGCCTCATTATCTAAAGAACTGACTCCGCGAAACTATCAGGAACTCCAAATCGGCGATGTTTTCATCAAAGGTGGAAGCCCAGGACATGCTGTTATCGTGGTAGATTTAGTTCAAAATCCAGAAACGGGAGAAAAGAAATTTTTACTCGCCCAGAGTTATATGCCAGCACAAGAAACTCAAATATTGCTTCACCCAAATGGAAAAACATCCTGGTATTCTTTGTCGGAACCCGGAAGCGTTGATACACCAGAATGGACTTTTACTACCGATCAGTTGAAACATTTTTAACATTTGTTGTAACAAGTTCCAAACCCCAGCGTTAGAAAATATGAACCCTCTCTAAATCAAGTCTATGAAATTCCTTATCGCCCTAGCCCTTTGTATTGTTTCAACGAGCATTTTCGCACAATACACCTTCACACTAAACCTTGTTAATACGATGGGACGGCCCGTTCCCAATACTGAAATCACCGCCATCAACGGATCGGTTGTTCTCACGCAAAAAACGAATGTTTCTGGAAGTGCCACGTTTGAGTTGACTGAACCTGGAGTGTATTCCTTTAGTTATTTGGATCAAAAAGATGTATGTACTTATGAAGTAAAAGAAGGCTACTCGGGCAATTCCCGTCGCACGATCACCTACGATCCCGACAAAACATTTGCCATTGACAACACGATCAAGCGATCTAAAGTAACGTTCAAAACGGTGAATGGCTATCATCACATGAAAACCAAGGATGCTATTAAAGTAACTGTACATACCAAGGAACGTTCTGGTCGCGCTGTTTCAAGTTTACCAATTACTGTTGTTTCCGTTGGTGAAGGTTTGAAATTTGAAGGTTCCACTGACGGCTCAGGGAAAGCGGTTTTCTATTTT
>JBNKGN010000028.1:0-16941 GCA_050289845.1 Crocinitomicaceae bacterium
AGCATAAAATTAGAATCATAAATAAATTAAAACCGGCGTATGAAAGGAATTGTTTTTACAGAGTTCATTGAAATGGTTGAGACTGAATTCAGTTTTAAGATCGCCGACGAGCTCATCACAAAAAGCAAGTTAAAATCCAATGGGATATACACGGCAATTGGAACCTACGACCATAGTGAAATATATCAGCTTGTTCGTGAACTAAGTCGTCTTACTCAAATTCCACAAGTGACCCTTTTTAGAGTTTACGGCGAGCATCTATTCGGACGGTTCCATCGGATGTACCCAGCCCTATTTCAAGAAATACAGCATCCATTAACGTTTTTAGAACTGGTCGACAGCTACATTCACAAAGAAGTTCTTAAACTCTATCCAGACGCCCAATTGCCTTCATTTGACTCCGAGCGAGTAACTGAAAATCATCTTATTATGATTTACACCTCAAAACGAGAAATGTCCGATTTCGCACACGGGTTAATTCTTGGTTGTTTTAAACATTTTAACAAGACACCAACCATCGAAGTTGAAAAGATAAGTCCTACAAAAGTTGTTTTTGATATTAAGTGCATCCATGGATAAAGACACATTTGAACGCATTTTACATCGCGAAAGAATGGCTAGAAAAGAAGCCGAGCGTATCATGGAGACCAAAAGTCTTGAGCTTTATGATGCTAATAAAAAATTAAAAGAACTCAATACGAGTCTGGAACAACAAGTACAATTCCGTACCAATGAGATCGTAGAGAGTGAAAAGCAATTAAGCATGCTTTTCGAGAATCATCCATTTCCTTTATTTGTTTACCGTCTTTCCGATTTTAAAATTCTGGCGGTAAATGCCACTGCGATTTCCAAATACGGTTATAGTCGTGCTGATTTTTTACGAAAAACAATTGTTGATCTTCACCCGAAAAAGGAACAAGCAAAAGTAAAAGTGCATATATCCAACATTAAAAAAGGAATGCACACTTATTCTGAATGGACGCATCAGGACAGTAGCAACGGATCCTTTGATATAATTGCGCGAGGGAATGATATTCGATACAAAGAAGAAGCGGCAAGAATCGTAGTCGTCGAAGATATTAGCGACCGTAAAATATTAGAACGCGAGAAAGAAGAACAAAAAAGGCAATATCAGGATTTAATCGAGTCTTCCACCGATATCATTTTTCAAATTGACGAAAAAGGACGATTCACCTATATGAATCCAGCTGGGATAGAATTATCGGAATTCGACCAAAAAGACATTATTGGAAAATCATTTATCGACTTAATTACAGACAAGTACAAAAAACGTGTCACAAACTTCTATAAGTTTCAGCTTGAAAATCAGTTAAAAACAACATATACAGAATTTCCTATTTCGACAAAATCAGGCAAAGAAATATGGCTGGGACAAAATGTGGAAGCATCAACTCTCGAAAATCAAGAAGGCACGGTTTTCAACGCCCGGGCAAGAGATATCACCGAACAAAAAAGGTTGGAAAAAGCATTGCTTCGTAGCGAGGAAAAATACCGCTCGGTAATTGAAAACATGGAACTTGGGCTTATGGAAGTAGACCCAGAAGGTAAAATCATCAAAGCGTACCCTCAGTTTTGTCATTTATCGGGTTATTCACCTCAGGAATTAGAAGGGAAATTTGGTACCGACATCCTGTTAACAGCGAAAGGCAAAGAACTGTACAGCAAGCAATTAAAAAATAGAATACAAGGAAAAACTGCCGTATACGAAATTGAAATGGTCTGCAAAGATGGCAGTTCAAAATGGGTACTTGTGAGTGGCGCCCCATTTTACGATGAGTACAACCGATTCAAGGGCTCCTTCGGGATTCACCTTGACATTACCGCACAAAAACTTCTGGAAACAGAACTAAAAATTGCCCGAGACAAGGCACAGGAAGCATTGAAATCAAAGGAACTATTTCTAGCCAACATTAGCCATGAAATTCGAACACCGTTGAACGCTGTCATCGGCATCTCCGAGCTTTTAAACGAAACAAATACTGGCACTCACGATGAAACCCAGATCAAACACCTCACAAATGCAGGAAAAAGCCTTCTTTCTTTAATCGACGAGCTTCTGATAATCGCCAAATACGATGCCCACAAACAGACCCTGGACTTATCCCTTGGCAATCTCTACAATTGTGTTAAAAACAGTTTTGAGCTATTCGAAGCACAAGCAGCAGCTAAAAATTTTGAATATATCCTTGATCTCAATATTTCAGAAGAAGCGATTTATATGTTCGATGAGCGGAAATTGGGGCAAGTTTTGCAAAACATATTGAGCAATGCGATTAAATTCACCTCTTACGGCGAAGTAAAATTGTCCGTTGAAATCTATCAGCAAGAAGAAGATGCAGATCTACTAAAATTCATCGTTAAAGATACAGGCATCGGGATACCAAAAGACGATTTACACTCTATTTTTGAAAATTTTGAACAGGCGTCAAACAATAATGAGGGTAGATTTGGCGGTACGGGACTTGGATTGCCGATCGTGAAGAGTATTTTGAATACAATGGGAGGTGAAATTATTGCATCTTCTGAAAATGGCGTCACTTTGTTCGAATTTCATATTAAACTTCAACGTTCAAGCATTGCAGAATTACAGATGCACAACAAAAAAGACATAAGATTTACCCATGACTTCGAAAATATCACCGTTCTAGTAGCAGAAGACAATAAAGTCAACCAATTTTTAATCGAAAGTCAACTCAAAACACTCAACATCCGACATCACATCGTCAACAATGGAAAAGAAGCCGTAAATTTTCTTAAAAATACTCCTGTAGACCTCGTGTTAATGGACATGAGAATGCCTGTAATGGACGGACCAAAAGCAACCGAGGTAATCCGCAATTCGCTAGGGATGAAAAAACTTCCAATTATTGCCATAACCGCCAACGCTGACAAATTTCACAGAAATGAATGTTTCCGGGTGGGAATGAACGATTTCTTGACCAAACCTTATTCTTTAGCGCAAATTCAACTCTGTATTTCTAAAAACCTTCCAGTAAAAATCCCCACAAAAGCAGTAACTGAAACAAGCAATGATATGGCTTTCAAAAAAAAGTTGGATGCCATTTTTATTGAAGAATCGGAAGTGAGATTGCTCCAATTGGAGCAGTGCTTGCTTGAAAATAATTTGACCAAGATTAAAGATATTTGCCATAGTATTCGCCCTTCATTAGTGCACATGAAGGAACATCAATTGGTTGCATATGCAAGAAGTATCGAATTTGAACCTTGCAATCTCCAAGAAACAACGATCGCTTTTTCAAACGAGCTTAAAAAACTGATTGAAAAACTCAAGCAAAACATGTAGTCTTCCCGTTTTGGGAAAACATGTCGCTTTTTGGGAAAAATCACAGTGGCAAGAAAAAAGCATCACCTTGTTATTCAATAACATACATATATCGGAGTGTTTTTTGATTCGCTCAAAGCAAATCTTGAAACTATGGAACGTAAAACCAACATCTTCATTCTAGACGATAACAGATACTTTGGAATGCTCTTGGCCCATCAATTAGAACAAGAAGACAGAAATATTCGTTTCTTCTACAACGAGATGGATTTAGTGAGTCGTTTACACGAAAAGCCAGACATTCTAATTCTTGATCACAAGCTAAAATACGGTACAGGTCTGGAAATTCTTTCGATTGTGAAACGAAAATGTGGCAATACAACCAACGTCATTTATCTTAACGCCCAAGAATATCTAAACATCAATCTAAAGGCGCTGCAAAATGGCATTGTCGAGTACATTAAAAATGGGAACAGCTCAAGAAAGTACTTTAGAATCCGTTATACAAAAAATCACAATGTACACCGACAACTTCTCACATCCAATCAACCTTAAATTCTATCGAATGGACCGTTCGATGTAGACTTAGCGTGTCGATTGTCGTTTTTCGGAATCATTCAACCACCAGAAATCAGGAAGGAACGCGTCCTTAGCCCACCAACAACTCCTTCCCTATTATTTCCTGTAATGCTTTTTTCGGTAGCGCTCCCGATTGCATCATCGGCTGTCCTTCGACTGGAATAAAGAGAATACTCGGAATGCTTCGAATTTGAAATACCGCGGAAAGTTCTTGCTCTATTTCGGTGTTTACTTTGTAGATTTTCAATTTGTCGCCATATTCTGCAGAAAGTTCCTCAAGAATCGGAGCTACCATTTTACACGGTCCACACCAGTCGGCATAAAAATCAATGATCGCAGGCACGCTGTCCTGATACGCCCATTCCTGTGATTTCTCGTAATCGAATATATCTTTTTTAAACTGTGCTGCTGTAAGGTTAATTGTTGCCATGAACTTTTAATTTGCCACAAAGTTAAGACCTCGTTTCGGATCGCTTTGTGACTTAGATTACTTAAACAATGAAAGTCGCCCGAATACAGCATTTCCGTTAGAAATCTTCCTCGACATCCGAACCTTCAGCGAGTCGAATACAATCAATGTTGTCTTTGACTTACGAAAGGATTAAATCTCAAAATTACTTCCTATGTCGTTAATTCACTCGGGAGAAATTCTCGTTTGAGGCAACTTTTTCCCATTAAAAAAGCGACCCTCAGGTCGCTCTTCTTTATTAGTTTAAACAAATAACCAATCTTTCGTTTTTCGTTTTCTTTACTTCGAGTGATTTACTATAATTCAAAATCGCCTGAAGCGTTGAAACCGATGGTGCACTTTTAACCTCCGTGCTCGGAGAAGTTTCGTATTTTTTCAACATAGGCTTTAAAGTAATTTTGTTTCATATATTCTTAAAACGCAGCTTTTTCTGAATTAGTATATGCGTCGAAAAAAAAACTAATTGATACAAGTCTAAAGCGCTTAATACGTTCCGTAAAATCTTCTCAAGAACCATTCTACAGCCAATAGTAACGCCGCCACCGCAAAAATCCATTTCCAGTCGATCAAATCGCTGTAATCTGTTTCTTCATACGCCACAGTTACAATATCCTCGCGATTGCCAATGTCTTTGAGCAATTGATCCATCTGGGCAACCGAATAAAATTTACCAGAAGATTGATCAGCCATAAGTTTCAATAAATTGTGATCGGCACTTGTAGACAGCGATTCCAAAGAAATGTCTTCTACGATAAACACCCCTTCTTTGGCATATTTCTTACCGTTGAAGCTCGTTGTGGCTTTCCAACTGAATTTTCCAGCGGCCAATTTCCCTAAATCCAAGGTGTAGTTCTTACTGTTTTTTGCAAAGGTATACGGCACCACCTTATTTGCTTCATTCTTCAATTCTAACTGAACATCCGGTGCGGTAATCGGTTCGAAAGCTTCGTTATAGAATTCTGCTTGAATGATGACATCGTCGTTGGTTGTAAATCGCTTCGGCAAATTGACACGGAAAGGGTCGGTGTTTTTGCGAACGACCAAATACTGCGCTGTTTTTTGCACCAATTCCTCAAATCCTTCGTGTTTTTTTGTTCGAGCATACTCTGACAAGCGCCAACGCCAAAGACCTTCCCCTAAAAAGACAGCCTGTTTTGATTGATTGTTTGTTCCAAACACGAAAATGGGATCCTTCTTCTTCACAGGACCAATTCGCTGCGAAATAAGTGTAGCCCCTTCTGCCTGAATGCTTCCAAATTTCACTGTAACGGGCGGCGCTTTTTCTAACATCGCATCCACTTTGTCGGAAAGTTCAAACAATTGAAATCCACTAGATGTATAGCCCTGAACGTCATCAGTTCGGCGATCTCCAGGAACATTAATTCCAATTCCTAGAGAACTCACGGCGTTGCGATTAGCTCCCGACGGAACGATGTACCATACAGGAACCTTTAAACGCTTGATTTCGTTCACCAAAGCGGTATTCGTGATCATCCCTGCTCCATGCCAGATCAACAATTCTACGTCCTTCAATTGTCCATCCCAATCAGCGACTAATTCCGATTTTACTTCAGAATTCGGATCTTTATCCAACACCTGTTTGATGGCAGCTACATCGGGATGAGGCGCCTGTGAAAGCATTAAAATCTGACTACGAGAATCAATAACCTCGATATACATGCTTCGTTCGTTATTTTCTCTGGAAGATTCGCCATCCAGCACCTGCAAGCGCACCGTGTAATTGACAAACCCAATAGCATTGGCGTCAACGACAAACGAAACATGTTTAAAATCAACCAATTCACCGCTAAACTGAATATTTTGAGTTGCAATTTTATCTTTTCCCTGGTACAAATCGATCACCGCATTTGCCTTGCCCATTTTACTGGCTTCGATATCGATTTCGATAGGGAATTGATTTTTGTAAAAGGCGATATCATTTACGGCAACATTTCGAATTAATTGATCGCGTTTTTTCACCGTATCCCCTACTCCTACACTAAAAATGGGGGTAAGATTGATCTTTTCCGCAGTGTATTGTGGTGAATTTCCCTTGTTATAATTACCATCACTAACAAAACAAATTCCGCCAATATTTCGGTTGTAGTATTGATTGTAAATATGAGTGAATCCTGCGTCCAAATTGGAAACCTTTCCTTTAAAATTGGGAACATCGGTCGAAATTTCATCGTCAATCACATATTTGATGACATCAAAACGCTCGGAATACGTTGCTTTCAATTGCTTTTCAAAATTTCGGATATTTTTGGCCACAATTGCACTGTCCTTGTAATTCTCCATAGAGGAAGAATTGTCCACCAACATGATGAATACTGGCTTTTCCAGTTTTGTTTCTGCCGTTTCCAGTAATATTCCAAGCAACAAAAATCCCAGAATAAACAGTGCACCAGCTCTCAAAGCCGTTAAAACCGTCCGTAACCAGGTTGAAATTCCCTCCAATTGCTTTTGTTTTCGGTAATACCAAAAGGCAAGAACCAAAGAAAATACGGCCCACGGAAGCGACCACCAAATTGAAATATCAGAGAAAATATTCATTGCCATCAAAAATAACATTCTACAGACAATTGGGCATAAAAAAAGGCTCTGAGTCACTCAAAGCCTTTCGATTTTAAGAAAGATTATCACTTCTTGTCCGAGAAATTCTTCATGGTATATGAGATTCCAACACCAAGCACGGATTTGAATTGTGTTCTCGGGCCAACATTTCCGTTGGCGTCAGTAATCATAATGTCGTGATCGTAAATCAACGTGAAATTTGCCGAAGCACTGAACCAGCTGTTGACTTTAAAATTGAACAAAAGATCCGCGTTGACGTCAATATTTTGCGGATTTTCCAGATAATTAGAGAACAAATCAATGCGCGATTTCATTTCAATGTTTTTAGCAATTTCTCGATTGTACATCATTTTAAAATACGCTCCAAACTCACCGCGAAACTGTTTTCCACGTGAAATCAAAGCCCCTGTCGTCGCATCATATTCGATTGGATCTACTCCAAAAGCTCCCGCATCGGCCAAAGTCTGATCTTTTACAAAGGTCATTTTGGAAGAAAATGGTGAAAGAAATACCGAAAAGTTTTCGCTTGGCTTGTAATCAATCCCCAACGAAAGACTCACGTAACCAGGCGCCATAAACGTAGAAACAGGTGTTGAGTCGTTCGGATATTGAAAACCATCTATAAATTGTGTGCGAAAACCACCGATAAACGAAACGTAAAAACTGCGATCCTTTTTAATTTTATAACCAAACTTGGACGACAAATCAATGCGATCGTCTGTCTTTTGCAGGCCTTCTGAGTTTTTATCCAAATATTTCAATCCTCCCAACGCGATGCTTAAATCATTGTTCCAATCGTATTTAGGGTGTTCGTAGATCGCCGATGCGCTTATATATCCAAGCAATGAAATATTATTGCGTCCCCCAGCATTCCAATTCACGAATGAGGATTGGGTTCCATTCGCTCCATAAATAGATTTCAACAACCATCGCGGTGTATTGTTTGTAGAATCTTTCGTTGTTTGACCAAAAGTTGTTGCCGTTAACATCAATGTAAATGCCAGAAAAACGTGTTTCATTACCTTTTTTTTGCGCAAATATAGCAGAACCCGAATTTCTTTGGGCAACAGCTTCTTGCATTTTTCACGAAGTATTGTTGATGAATCCGATGAGGAACTCTGTCGGGGACTGGATTTAATGGCTTGAAATTGTTATTTTCGCGTGACTAAAAAATCAGATACATGAGTAAAGAAGTATATATCGTAGCTGCTGTCAGAACTCCTATGGGAAGTTTTGGTGGAGCATTGGCAACTGTTCCTGCACCGACTTTGGGCGGAATTGCAATTAAAGGAGCTTTGGAACGCGCTGGAATTTCTGGTGAGAACGTGAACGAAGTCTTTATGGGAAATGTTTTACAAGCGAATTTGGGACAAGCACCTGCACGTCAAGCAGCAATGAGTGCTGGAATTCCAAATGATGTTCCTTGTACAACCGTAAATAAGGTATGTGCTTCTGGAATGAAGTCTATTTCCTTGGCCGCACAATCGATCCTTTGTGGTGATAACGATGTAGTGGTTGCTGGAGGAATGGAAAACATGAGCAGCGTCCCTCATTATTTTAACGCCCGAAACGGTACGAAACTCGGCGATGTTAAAATGATTGACGGATTAGTAAAAGATGGATTGACAGACGTATACAATCACGTTCACATGGGTGTTTGCGCGGACAAATGTGCTGCAGAATACAACATTAGCCGTGAAGATCAAGACAATTTCGCGATGGAATCCTATCACCGTTCTGCTGCGGCTTGGGAAGCAGGAAAATTCAATGATGAAATCGTTCCCGTGGAAGTACCACAACGACGCGGTGATGCAATCATTGTTGATCGCGATGAAGAATACACGAACGTGAAAATGGATAAGATTCCACAATTGCGCGCGGTATTTACTGCAGACGGTACGGTTACTGCTGCCAACGCCTCTACTTTGAATGATGGTGCTTCAGCCCTCGTTTTAATGAGCAAAGAGAAAATGGAAGAGTTGGGTGCTAAACCGTTGGCGAAAATCGTGAGCTATGCTGATGCCGCACACGAGCCAGAGTGGTTCACAACGGCGCCTTCGAAAGCGATTCCAATTGCTTTGAAAAAAGCAGGTATGGAAACGACGGATATCGATTTCTGGGAATTGAACGAAGCATTTTCTGTGGTAGGAATTGTAAATACCCAAAAATTGGCATTGGATCCTGCAAAAGTTGATGTGAATGGTGGTGCTGTTTCATTAGGACACCCTCTTGGAAGTAGCGGTGCACGGATCATTGTTACATTGATCAACGTATTAAAGCAAAACAACGGAAAATTTGGTGGCGCTGGTATTTGTAACGGAGGCGGAGGTGCTTCTGCGATGATTATCGAAAACGTATAAACCAAATAAGATACAATAGAAAAGCGTTGCACATGCAGCGCTTTTTTTATGTCCAAAATTGCTTAGTTTTACTATATGAGCCGACGCAATGCCATTGGATTAGTATTAATCGTTTTCTTACTACTGTATGCCATCCTTTATCAAGCTGCAATGGATTCCAAAGCGACAGGCACGCAAGCGAATCACCAATTGGCATTAGCACAAGGATTTACGGAGAATGGATTCGATTTTGCGCACCCTGAACAACAAACCTTCAATCACGCTTCTGACGACTGGCAATCTGTTTCCAAGACCACGATTACAGCAGAGCACTTTCCTATTCACAGTTATATTCCTGCGGTAGTTGCCCAACTCTTTTCCTTTGATCTTGTGAAGACTTTTCGTTGGTATGTACTGCTCTTTGGGTTTGTGGGACTCTATTATCTCTATCTGTTAGGCTTGTTACTCACCAACCATGTCGGAAAATCGCTCTTTCTAGTCGTTTTTACTGCGTCTACCCCACTTTTTGCACAATTCCAAGGGGATTTAACCGCACTCATCCCTTCGATTTCATTGGCTTTTGTCGGTATCTATTTATACTTTCAGGGGGCAGCCCTTCTATCAACGAAACATTTGTTGGGATCCCTCTGCTTTTTAGTAATGGCATCTTTGAGCGCACCTTTATTATTGACCGTTCTGGGAGTAGTTTTGATCCCTATCCTAAAGAAATTAAAGCAATCCAACATTCCGAAATCACGCTTGTGGGTGATCGTTGGATGCCTTTTGCTTCCAATACCATTGGATTACCTCCATTTTCTACTCATACAAACCGAATTTGGAGCAAATACGCCCTTTCTTATTGAAAATTGGCCTATCAAATCAAACAACAAAACGTCCATTTATTGGGATGGCTTCTCTACATACCTCAGCCTTGTACATTTGATTGTACTCATGCTACTTTTTGCATTATTTGGTTGGAAGAACAGGAAAGGAATTTTCAACAAAACACCGCAAAACAAAACGGTTCTGGCATTTGCCGTACAAAGCATTTTAGGGGTCATTGTTTTCTCCATTATAATGCCAACGCGCTTTTTAAACGATCCCGCCTTTATCCTGGAAATCGGATGTATTCCGTTGACTTTTTTAATACTCTTTTTGCTTCAAAACACACAGTGGCACTTTTGGGAATCGCAATGGAAATGGACCGCTCCTTTATTTATCCTCGTGCTTTTTGTTTTGATGAGCGAAGGAAATCGCGCACAATTCGTGCGACAAAAAAAACACGCTTTAAACCAACAATCTGAATTTGATTTCAATTTTTTAGGAAGCGGTGAAACTCTCACCATTCTCGGCATTCCCAAGGATGCAAAAGTGGCTGTATTGATTGATCCATTTTTTGACTATTCGCAAGCCTATTTCCTGCAATTACAACGAAAGGGCTGTATCATTAATACGGTAGACTTGAATTACGAGGCTCTTAAAGCGTGTGATTATTTCGTTATAAACAAAACGGCGACGAACGCCAATCTAGAGGAAATCAATTCGATTTTAGGCACCAATACTACCTACGAAACGAGCGGACTTATCATCGGTAAAATTGAATAGTACTACATTAAATTAACTCGGCGTACAAATCTTCGTACATCGACACAACTTTGTCCAGGTTGAACTTTTCCGAATGTTTTCGAGCGTTTGTCTTAAACCAGTGCAATCGTTCGGGATCTCGCAACACATCAATCGCATTTTTCGCCATATCATCCACGTCTCCAACATTGGAAAGATATCCCGTTTCACCGTGTACATTCACTTCTGGAATCCCACCGGTATTGGAGGAAATTACAGGAACTCCCACCGCCATTGCTTCAAGAGCCGCCAATCCAAAACTTTCGGTTTCCGAAGGCAAGATGAACAAATCGGAGATCTCCAAAACTGCCTGTGAATCGCGAACTTTCCCGATAAACTTCACGCGATCACACAATCCAAGTTCGGCGCACAATTCTTCCAAACCGAATCGCTCTGGACCGTCACCTACCATTAATATTTTCGAGGGAATTTCTTTGTTAACGATCTCAAATACGCGCAAAACGTCTTCCACCCGTTTTACTTTACGGAAATTTGAAACATGGCACATTACACGCTCTTCGGGTTCTGCATACCGCGAACGAATATCGTCGATATCTTCAATGGCCATGCGTTTTGTGTGTACAAAATTGGGGATTACATGAATATCACGTGATGTATTAAAATGCGCGTAAGTATCTTGCTTGAGACTTTCAGAAACGGCTGTTACCGCATCGGATTGATTCAAACAAAACGTAATTACAGGTTCAAAGGAAGGATCTTTTCCTACCAAGGTGATATCGGTTCCGTGTAAGGTTGTGACAAAAGGGATATGAATTCCTTGACTTGCCAAAATTTGTTTTGCCATAAAAGCAGCAGACGCATGTGGAATCGCATAATGCACGTGCAAAATATCGAGTTTTTCGCGCTTTACAACATCGACCAATTTGCTGGCCAAAACCGTCTCATAGGGCGGGTATTCAAACAAGGGATAATCGGAAACTGTGACTTCATGATAATAGACATTTTTTCGAAAACCGCTCAAACGTACTGGCTGTGAGTAGGTCACAAAATGTACTTCATGTCCGCGTTTTGCAAGAGATTTACCCAATTCTGTCGCCACAACTCCACTTCCTCCGTATGTTGGATACAATACAATCCCTATTTTCATAAAATAATCTTATCTGTTCATCAATTTATCGCATAAAAGTAGCCAATATCTCCAGCATATCAGATTCGATTGTGTGATTTCTAAGTGACTTGTATTTTGGCAGGAGTTCTATTTTGCTGCATTTATTGCGTCGTAAATGACATCCTGAATTTCTGTGCGCACATTCATACTCACAATTTTCCAGTTTTCAGCATCAGGATACACGCGATTCGAAAGAAAAACGTAGTTGATTTGACGCTCAGGATCTGCCCAAGCAAGTGTTCCCGTGAAGCCCGAATGACCAAAACTTTTCAAAGATGTTTTGTTGGAACATGGACCTCCCTGACGATTCCTCGTTGGTTTGTCAAATCCTGCTCCGCGACGACTCGTTTCACAATATTGACAATCGGTATATTCAGCAATCACTTGTTCTGAAATGTACCGCACGCCTCCATACACTCCGCCATTTAAAAACAGTTGCATCAAACTTGCCAAATCAGTAGCATTGGAAAACAATCCCGCATGTCCCCCAACTCCGCCTAGCATAGCCGCACCTTGGTCGTGTACGTATCCATGAATCAATTGCTTGCGGAAAATTTGATCATCCTCCGTTGGCGCAATTCGCGATTTGTCGAAATAATTTAAGGGGGTGTAGCGCATATTGTTTAATCCCATTGGCTCGTAAAATGTGCTGGTTACATATTCCGCAAATGGTTTTCCTGTTTGTTTTTCAACGATCTTTTTGATGAAATAATAGCCCACATCTGAATATTTGTATCTCTTAGGTCCCAAGGTACTCGACAAAATTTCCGCATACATTGTATTCTCATACCCCGTTCGGATCCAAACATTCTCGGCAACCTGCACACTGAATGAATCCGATTTTTCTGTAGCATAATACTTTGGAGACAACTGTTTCTCCTCCAGGGTTTTTGTGTAGAATGGAATCCACGGTGTCAATCCCGCCTGATGCGCCAACATTTGTCGCAATTGAATATTCTTAAAGCCCGTAGCACCAACTTCTTCGGGGACATATTCGCCCAAGGTTGCCGCCAAATTAAATGATCCTTCTGTATTCAATTTCATCACAGACAAAGTAGATGCTGCAATTTTCGTAATCGACGCGATATCGTAAACGTCTGTATCTACCACCGATTGTTTCTTTTCGTAGGTGTGAAACCCAAACGATTTTCTATAAATCATCTTCCCTTCCACAGCAACAGCTATTTGGCAGCCAGGAAATGCTTTCGCGGCGATAGCTTTCTCTACAATCTCATCAATTCGCTCCAGTTTTTTAGGATCAATCCCCAATTCTTCGGGTTGCGAATCCTTTAAGCGTCCTCCCCAGGCAACCTGAACACCATGTCCTATCTTGAATCGATCGTCTACCGTTACAGGCAATTTGCCATGCGAAGCGAAAGTCCCCAGAAGGAATTGCCCCATGCGATCCTGCATCAATTGATTGTTCTCATACCCAACAACGACGGCATTAATCCCATCGATTTCTTTCACATTCTTGAATGCCAGTGGACTTCCGAAAAGCGCCACCACACTCTGTTTTGCAGTTGCCGTTTTTGTCAACCAGGCTTTCCAACCTACGGGCAATTTGTAATTCTTTGCAGGGCGCATTGATCCTGCGTGTAACGTGGTAATCACAAGATCGTATTCCGCCATTTTCGGACCAAATTTCGAAAGGGCAAGCGACGCTGTTGGATAGTGATAATGTTCGAGAGAAGTCACCAGGTCCATCGCAGGTTTCACTCCTTCGGTATTCTCACCAATTGTGATTACAGCGATCTTTTGGTCAAAACGTTGAATCGGCAAGACGGCATTCTCATTTTTTAGAACGGTAATCGCTTTCTCAAACACTTGCTTGCGTGCCAATTGCTGTTCGGCATACGTATATTCCTTCAATTTTTTCGGGGCAATTATCGCTTTGTACTTCGCTGCTAGAATACGTTTGCAACGAATATTGATTTCCTCTTCTGAAATTTCTCCATTGTTGACTTTCGCTTCAATTGCATCAATCGCGTTCACAACGCTTTCCGGCATAAGTAAGATATCACATCCTGCTTGAAACGCTTTCACGACTACTTCTGTTTTTCCGTAATGATCCGCCACACCTTTCATTCCAAGTGCATCACTCACCACAAGCCCTTGAAAGCCTAACTCCCCTTTTAGGTAACTGTGAATGACCGTTTTCGAAAGACTCGAGGGCGTTCCTGTTGAATCCAACGCAGGAACATTCAAATGTGCAATCATCACCGTAGATGCACCGGCATCAATACCTTCCACGAAAGGCACAAAATCGATGGCTTTGATCTGTTTGTAGCTATTTTTAACCGTGGGCAATTCCAAATGAGAATCGGTATCCGTATCGCCGTGTCCTGGAAAATGCTTGATACTCGTCAAAACGCTTTGGCTTTCCATTCCTTGTACGATCGCGCGCACCTGAGCACCTACCAAACGTGGATTCTCGCCAAAAGAGCGAAAACCAATCACTGGATTTCTGGGATTGCTATTGACATCTGCTACAGGCGCAAAATTTAAGTGAATACCCAATTCACGGCACTCTTGCCCCATCATTTCGGCAATTTTCCGACTTAATTCTGGATCATTCGCAGCCCCCAGCGTTACACTGTATGGAAATCGTTGTTCACTAGACAAACGCATGCTCGTCCCCCATTCGGCGTCCATACTTGTCAACAAGGGGATTTTCGCTTGTGCCTGATACCGATCAATCGCCACTTTTAAGTTGTCGCGATCACCTTGAAACAAGATAATTCCACCGATATTGTATTTCGAAACAAGCGAATCAACGTGCTTAAAATGTGCCTCCGAATTTTTGGGGTAAACCGCCACAGTAAAAAACTGACTAATTTTATCACGCAAGTCCATTTTCGCCATGATTTCATCTACCCAAGCATTGGATACTTTGTCGACATACGGTACTTCTGGAATTAGCACACGTTCCTCTTCCATAGGAGAAAAGGAGGGCGTTACAGACGAAGGGACAAATGAAGCCCAGAGAATAAAGGAGAGTGACGACAATGCGATCACTAGAATTCGTTTGGAGATTTTGGATTTCATAGTTTAAAAATACAATTCGACGACGCGTTCTAAAAGCGGCAAACGAATAGTTATAAACATGTAACGAGCAAAAACTTCTCCAAAGTATAAACTGTCAACCTGTCAGGTATCTACAAAGGGCATGAAATTTGAAAAACTCTCGTCGAGAAAGGCAATATTTTATTGCTACTTTTGTTTACAAGAGACGCGTATGAAATTCAAATTTCTAAATAACACCCTTCAAAACCGAAAATTCGATTACAATCCCCGTTATTACGACGAACGGAAGGAGCGATTGAAACATCGAAAAGAGCAATTTGAGCGCATCGAATCAGGCCAAATGACCGCAGAAGAACGTAGAACACTTTTGCGTGAAAACATGCGGCAGGAATGGACACGTGCAGATTACCGTCAAAAACAGCAGCGCGCTTCTAACTTGCGCATCGTGATTCTTATACTCGCCATTTTGGGATTGGGGTATTTCCTTCTATACGGAGTCGATCAAGTGGATGTTGTTGTAGAAAGACTTTGGTAATCGAATGAGTGACTTAATCAAATTATTACCCGATCACATTGCGAATCAAATTGCAGCAGGTGAAGTAATTCAGCGCCCAGGTTCTGTGGTAAAAGAATTGCTTGAAAACGCCATTGATGCTGGTGCGACACGCATCGATGTAAACATCAAAGACGCTGGAAAAACCTTGATTCAAATTGTCGATAACGGAAAAGGCATGAGTGCTGGCGATGCCGTTTTATGTTTTGCAAGACATGCTACCAGTAAAGTTTCGAAAGCAGAAGATCTATTCGCACTTTCCACCAAAGGATTCCGTGGTGAAGCTTTGGCTTCTATCGCGGCGATTGCACATGTTGCTATGAAAACGCGTCTGGAAACTGCAGAAATTGGTCAATCGATTGTCATTGAAGGAAGCGCCATTAAAACCAACGAAGAGACAGTGGCACCGCAGGGAACATCTTTTGAGATTAAAAATTTGTTTTACAATGTGCCTGCCCGACGCAATTTTCTTAAATCGGACAAGGTAGAATTTGGTCATATCAACGATGAGTTCGAGCGTGTTACCCTTGCCCACCCAGGAATTCAGTTCACCTTACAACATAACGGAAACGAAATTCATCACTTGCCTGCGACCGTACTGCGGAAGCGCATTGTGGACGTGTTAGGAAAGAAAACCGCAGATCGACTGGTTCCTATCGAGGAATCTACCGACATCGTTTCGATTCAGGGATTTGTGTTAAAACCTGAATTCGCGAAGAAAACTAGAGGCGAACAATTTCTGTTCGTAAATGACCGATATTTCAAGAGTCACTATTTCAATCACGCATTAACCAAAGCCTTCGAAGGATTGGTTCCCGACAAAAGTTTCCCAGGCTATTTCTTGTATTTGCAAGTAGATCCTGCGAAAATAGATGTCAATGTACACCCAACCAAAACCGAGATCAAATTTGAAGAAGAGAAATTTATCTATTCAATTCTTTTGAGCAGTGTACGTCTCGCTTTGGGAAAATACAATATCGCACCAACATTGGATTTCGAACAGGAAACAAGCTTCGAAATTCCACACGCAATGCGCACTCAAACACCTGTTGAACCCACCATTCAAGTCAACGCGAATTACAATCCATTTCGATCCGATACAACGGCGAAATCTAGTGGAGGATCTGGAAAAAGCAGCAATAACTTTACAACAGCCATTCGCAATCACGGTTTCGGGACACAGGAAGCCAAGCAAGAAGATTGGGAAAATTTCTATGAAATAAAGGAAACGGAAGTGGTTCCAGAAGCGCTTCAAATTATCGAAGAAACGCCGTCTGGTTTTGGTCAGTTTTTGGTAAAAGGAAGCTACATACTATCACCAAGCAAAAGTGGTTTTATGGT